>JAZUCO010000064.1:0-16326 GCA_045639185.1 Acutalibacteraceae bacterium | reverse complement strand
AATGATACTTGCAATAGATGACACATATGATATAATATAAATAGTATAAAATATATAGGGTAAATAAATGGCTATATACTGCAGTTTTTCAGGGTTTTTGAAAATCTTTCTTTAGCATATTTTTGGTACATAAAATTTTTGGTACACAAATCGGAGGATTTCATATGGACAAAAAATCAAAATCATTATCTGAAAGATACAAAGATTATTTCAGAATTGACAACTCACAATCGTCTACCCCCATGATAATACAATCAACGTCCATCGCTGAAAGATATACTGATTATTTCAAAAACCACCAGAATGATTTCAGACAACACAGAATTGATGAAGAAAAACGTGAAGCGCTGAAAAACAATAAAAATAAATATGTTCAACGACTTCAGAAATGTCAACAACTAAAAGAAGATTTAACCCCATATTACGAATATGCTCTCGCAACAATAAAACCGGAATACCGAAAATGTGAACTGGTTGATATGAACTTATGTTTCAGATCATTAACGGATAATTCTTTGGATTTTTTATCTCCTGTGCATTTTGATAATGATGTATTAAACGACAGACAGACATCAACAGATACAGAATATGATACTTATCCTCACAAACCAACTCTTTATTTCGATTCATTGGAAGCATTTGAAGAATATGAAGAAAACGGCACACCAACATACTCTCTTGAACCGCCCGACAGTGAATTATATGACGATATTCAAATAACTGAGAAGAAAGAAAATCTGTGTATAAAAAAATCATACAAACAATACAAGGTTATCAAAGAGTATCTTACATTAGAAAATAAGATTAAAAGATATGAAAATCTTATTGAGCGTTGTGATAAGCTCCCCGTTCATTATGACAGAGCAATATTCAATATACAAACTGATCCTATATTAATGACATTTCTTTATAATCTGACAAAAGGAGATTTAAAAAAGTTTTATGAATTAGCACGATTCTGTGCAAAAATTGCTGATACAAAAGCAAAGAATAAAGCATTTGTAATATACGCAGATCCGACTGTTTATGATGCATTGATACTTTTCATCGGAGCTGCAACTAATAAGCTGCTGAAACCGTGTTCATTTAAATCAATGAGAAAGAAACAAGTACTTCTTGAGTTACAAAATGCGAGTATGAATAACGCCAGTTTAGGTCTTGTTTGTATTAATGACCCCATACCTGATACAACAGCAACTGCAACTGCGTTAAAAAAAGTAATGAAAGGTAACATTATAACCGTCAAGGATGCCTATTATCCTGTTGATTTACGAATAGTCAACAGAATACCTATGATTTATTTAACACAGAACCGAAATAATTTTCAAAGAATGAAAAACATCTTTTCTGCTACTGCATTAGAATTTCATTCCGAAAATATCGAAATGCCTCATATTTCACCACAAGCTCTTTTGTGGCTTCAGAATGATTTTATATCATTGGGAATGTGCAATATACAAGAAACAGAAAAACATCCCCAAAAACCTGCTAAGGTTAATAAGGATGATGTAATAGAAGACTTCATTGAGACAGTCTGTATCCGAGGCAAAGAATATAATTGTCCTATTCAGGAGCTTTACTCAGCATATTGCGATTTTTATAAGAAATTTTACGGTAATGATTATCTTACACAAATAAAATTTACTAAGACATTTGCAGCTGTTACCAATCTTCAGAAATACAGACCTCACTACAAAGGACAAAGCAATGTTTACTACTTCAAAGGTATCAAGATTGATGAAACAAAAATCAATCCGCAACCTGTCAAGGATGAGGATATGAAGAAAAATGAAGCAGATTCTGAAAAAAAATATTCTACAACATTCAGCGAATTTTGTGCTGATATAGAAGCAAAACAATCAGTTTTATATCAACAGCAACAAGAAAACCTTCGTATATTTAACTATCAGCAAAACATGAAAGAATAGCCATTTCCAATAGTTGCCAGTGGGGATTCTCTTGACTGGAAAAATATTTCTGCCGATGAAATTATAAAACGTGTAACAGAAAAAACTGCGAATGGTTCAATTATTCAGCTTCACACAGGTACTGAGCACACTGCAGAAGCGTTACCTCAGATTCTCAGTTTTCTTGAAGATCAGAATCTGACACCCGTTACTGTCGGAGAGCTTATTTACAGTTGCGATTTCACAATAGACAACAACGGCACTCAGATAAAATTGAAAGAATCTGAATCTTTATAAAAGTTTACAAAAAAATCATTTACAAAGCTGTTTTTTTGTGATAAAATTAAATTACAATTTTGAGAGGAGGCACTAATATGTCATTTTATGATATTTTTATGATGTTTTTCAAATATCTTATGAAATTCCTTGAATGGGAAGCTTTCAAATAATCAAAACATATTTTGTCTTGGTGTCGGCTGATTGATTCAGCCGATATTTTTTTGAAATTCAAAAAATTTGTTGCACAAATCCGAGTTTATTTACACTTTATTAACATTCGTTGACTTTTGTTAAAAAAATGATAACCATTTAAGATTTATTTTGATATATAATTATTGCGAATGTTAAAATCTTATCAAATTGGAGGATTTATAAATGGCACAGAAGAAAACCGTATTTATGACCGGCGGTACCGGTACAATGGGTTGGGCTGCTTTCCAGGAAATGCTCAAGAAACCCAACGAAATCAAAATCAAGCTCCTTGCAAGAAAAGGTAAGAAGAACTATGAACTTCTCGGACCTTATCTTTCATACCCCAACGTTGAAGTTGTATGGGGCGACCTTCTTGATTACGATTCAATCCTTAAGGGTGTAACAGGTGCAGATTATGTTCTTCACATCGGCGGCATGGTTTCTCCCGCTGCTGACTACAAACCCTACTCAACACTTAAAACAAACACCACTGCTGCTGAATACATTGTAAAGGCAGTTCTTGCTCAGCCAAATGCTGACGATATCAAGGTTTGCTACATCGGTACTGTTGCTGAAACAGGTAACCGTGGTTACCCCATCCACTGGGGACGTACAGGTGACCCCATCAAAATCTCAATCTACGACCATTATGCAATTTCAAAGACAATTGCTGAAAAGACATTTGTTGAAAGCGGCATCAAGAACTGGGTTGTTATGAGACAGTCAGGTATTCTCTACCCCGCTCTTCTTCACAATATGGAACCCATTATGTATCACGTTCCTCTTAACGGTGTTCTTGAATGGGCAACTGTTGAAGACTCAGGTCGTCTTATGTGTAACCTTGTTACTGCAGAAGATCTTCCCGAAGAATTCTGGAACAGCTTCTACAACATCGGTTCAGGTGAAGACTACAGACTTACAAACTACGAATTCGAACAGCTTCTCCTCGGCTGTATCGGTCTTGGCGATCCTAAAACACTTTTCGATCCCAACTGGTTTACACTCAAGAACTTCCACGGTCAGTTCTATGCTGACTCTGATAAGCTTGATGATTACCTTCACTTCCGTGAAAACCTTCCTGTTGAAATGTACTTCGACAGAATGGCTACAATGGTTGAACCCTACTTCAGAATTCCCAAATACATCCCCACAAAGAAACTTATCGGTGCTTGTGCAAAGCCCTTTATGAAGAAGATTGCTACAACTCCCAGATGGGGTACTCTTGATTGGATCAAGAATAAGGATCAGAACAGACTTACATCATACTACGGCACATACGAAGATTGGCAGGCAATCGGTTCATCATGGGATACTTATGTTCTTGAAAAGTACAACAAGAAGGTATCCGATGCTGCTAACTACAAACTTGATCACGGTTATGATGAAACAAAGCCCACTTCAGAACTTGACCTCAAGGATATGAAGAAAGCTGCCGAATTCAGAGGCGGTGAATGCTTGAGCAAGAAGATGACAAAGGGTGATATGAAAACAAAGCTCACTTGGAAGTGCGGCACTTGCGGCAAGGAATTTGAAGCCAGCCCCACACTTATCCTCAAGGGCGGTCACTGGTGTCCCGACTGCTTCATTCCCACAGAAAAGTGGAACTACGATGAAGTTGCAAAGACAAACCCATTCTTCGCTCAGGTTTGGTACTGCGAACACAGAGAAGACGAACACAACGTTTATGTATTCGATGAAATCTTCGAAGGTTGGGAAAAGAAAAGATAATTTATCTTAAATATTAAGGAGCTGCAACACAGCTCCTTATTTTTTATGAATTAACAATATATTAAAATATTTTTCACAATTTTTCGTTTAATGCAAAAAAAAGCCTTGAAACATATATAAAAATAATGTATAATATTTCTCAGATTATGCGATTGGAAGAGAATATATGTTGGGTAAAAACGTAAGAGTACGAATAACCAAACCCTTCAATTCTTTTGACAGCAAAACAAACACCCGTTATATGTTAAATTTCGGTATAGCCGAAATAAAGACGGAGAAAAAATCTTTTATCTATTCCGCCTGCGTATTGGGAATCAATCATCCTGTCAATATATTTGAAGGTAAAATCATTGCTATTGTCCGCCATCAGGACAAGAGACCGAATTACATTGTTGTTGCACCTAAGAAATCAAGATATATCAATTTTGAAATCGAAGATGCAATAAAGTTCTATGAAAAAAACAAACAGCATACCATTGATTGTCTTTATGAAAGCTCCTGCGGTGCAGTTATTTTCAGAAATGACAGCGGTGTTCGTCGTTTCCTGCTTATTAAAAACAACAGAAGCAGTCATTGGGGATTCCCCAAGGGTCATATTGAAAAAGGTGAAACAGAGATTGCAACGGCAAAACGTGAGGTATTGGAAGAAACAGGTCTGCATATAGATATATATGACAATTTCAGTTCAACCTCAGAATACAAAATCGCAGGCAGAGTTGAAAAACGTGTAACAATTTTTCTCGGAATGACAAATGACAAAGAAACAATCATTCAGGAAGAAGAAATTGAAGGATACAGATGGCTTGAATACGATAAGGCCTATGCATCACTTAAATTCGAGAATGACAAGAGCATTCTCGCAGCTGCAAAAGCATATCTTGAAGAACATAATATATAGGAGTTGACCCTGATGACAGAAAAAATAGCTGCAATTTTTGTAGACTTGTTCGGAACAAAAATCCCTGCAGAGCTTACAGCATTTGTAGTTTCACTTCTGCCTGTACTTGAACTCAGAGGCGGTCTTATAGTCGCTTCTATTCTCAGTATACCTTTATGGAAGGCATTTATCATCTGCTACATTGCAAACATTATCCCCATTCCGTTTATCATTCTTTTCATTAAAAAGATTTTTGCTTTCCTGAGAAGATTCAAAGGTTTTGACAAGTTCATTTCAAAGCTTGAAGCAAAAACAGAAAAGAACAAAGATAAGGTAATGAAATACAAACAGTGGGGACTTCTTCTTTTTGTTGCAATTCCTCTTCCCGGCACAGGAGGCTGGACCGGTGCACTGTTTGCGGCACTTCTTGATATTGATATCAAGAAATCATTCCCCATCATTGCTCTTGGTGTATTAATTGCAGGTGTTATAATGGCTATCATTTCTTATGGTATTCCCGCACTTATAGGCGGTGGCGCCGCAGAGCCAGCTTCTACAGAAGCAATGATATCTCTCATTTCAAAAATCACAGCTTAATTAAACATATAAAAAAGCACTCTTCCGAGTGCTTTTTCTTTTACTTAAAATACATATAAAGCTGACATTTTATCATACCGTTGTAGAGTTTTCTTCGCTTGTCTGCTTTTCTGCCGAAAGCTTTTTCAAACTCTTCATCGGCTGTTATTATATAATATCCCCAACCTCTCTGAGGCGTGAAAACTTTGCCGAGCTTGCCGTAAAGCTCCTGCACGGATTTTGCATCCATAAGTCTTTCACCGTAGGGTGGATTGATAATTACAGTACCTCTGTCAGTTTCGGGATTGAAATCTGCTGCATCTGCTTTTTTGAAAGTAATATACTCTCCTACTCCGGCACGTCTTGCATTTTCCTTGGCAATTCTGAGAGCATACTCATCAATATCTGAACCGTAAGCCTTAAAAGGAATCTCAGGTTTTTCAAGGCTTCTTGCACGATCACGCTCTTCACGCCATACATCATAAGGAACCTGTTTCCACTGTTCTGCAGTAAAACGTCTGTTGACACCGGGAGCAATGTTTTTAACCATCATTGCACCTTCTGTAAGAATTGTACCTGAACCGCACATCGGGTCATAAAGTGTATGGAAATCGCGGAGTCTTGCAAAATAACAAAGAGCGGCAGCAAGTGTTTCCTTAATAGGAGCTGCGTTTGATTCGGGACGGTAGCCTCTCTTATGAAGACCGGGACCTGATGTATCAATGAGCAGACTTACCTGATTTTTCATTATTGAAAACTGTATCTGATAAAGCGAGCCTGTTTCTTTGAACCAATCAACTTTATACCTTGTCTTGAGTCTTTCAACAACAGCTTTTTTAATGATTGCCTGACAATCGCTTACGCTGAAAAGATCTGAATTGAGTGAATAACCTTTAACGGGGAATTTATCATCTTTACCGATCCACTCTTCCCAGGGCAGCTTTTTTGTGCCCTGAAAAAGCTGTTCAAATGTATGAGCCTCAAAAGTGCCCACAAGAACCTGAATTCTTTCTGAAAAACGCGAGCAGATGTTAGCTCTTGCGAGAATGTGTTCATCACCCGAGAAAAGAACACGTCCGTTTTCTGCCTTTACATCTGAAGCGCCCATTTCTCTGAGTTCCTCGGCAATAGGTGCTTCAAGTCCGAGAAGACACGGAACAACAAAATTAATATTCATTATTTAACTCCCATTTTCTTCATAATATTTAATGCTCTGTCAGGACAATCTGTGATAATACCGTCAACACCGCATTTTATCATATATTCAATTTTTTCTTCGGGATTGACTGTCCACACATTAACTTTGAGTCCTTCTTTATGAGCTGCTTTTACATATGCCTTATTTACAAAACAAGACATAGGATGAAGAGCATACGCACCGATTCTCTTTGCATGAACCATAGGGAAAATCATATTTGCATAGTTATCACAATGAGGCATACCGTAAAGATATGCTGTTCTGACATCGTTGTCATATTCCTTTGCTGCTTTGAGAAGGTATGTATCAAAGCCTGAAAGAATAAGTCTGTCAGAAAGATTTTGACGCTTGACGTTATCAATAATTACGGGGACGATATCAGTTTTCTTATTTTTCGGCCCTTTAAGTTCAATATTCATAACTTCAATATCATACTGTTTTACAAGTTCAAGAAATTCATCGAGAGTAGGAATCAAAGTTCCGGAAAACTTAGGATGATAGTAGCTGCCGAAATCAAGCTTTCTGAGGTCATCAAAATTGTATGATGATATACTTCCCATACCGTTGCTTGTCTCATTTATAGTATAGTTATGGCATATAACAGGAACACCGTCTTTGGTCAGATGAATGTCTGTTTCAAATCCGTCTGCACCGAGCTGAGCAGCTCTTTCAAATGCAGGCAATGTATTCTGCGGTGCATATCTGTTTGCACCTCTGTGTGAAATAACCTTAATACTACCCATTTCCTTCACTCTCCATTCATTTTGTCATTTTATTATACCATATTATTTTATAATGTGAATACTTTTTAAGAAAATTATTTAACTTTGATTGACTTTTTCAGGCAGAGAGTTATAATATAACTGATAAATCTTTGGAGGAATCAATATGGATTACAAAATGAACATAGCCGGTCTTGACAGAGCACTCCCCCTTTGTAAAGTTACCGATAACCTTTATATCGGCGCATTCGTTATTTTCGGTGATGCCGAACTTACAGTTGCTTGTGCAAAAGCACTTCTTGAAAAAGCTCCCGAGTATGACTATCTCATCACTGCAGAAGCAAAAGGAATACCTCTTATTCACGAAATGGCAAGACAGAATGGTGACAGCAAATATTTTGTTGCAAGAAAGAAACCCAAGCTTTATATGACAGGTGTTCTTGAAGTTACCGTTAACTCAATCACAACAGAAGGTGAACAGAAGCTTTATCTTGACACTGCCGATGCAGAAATGATGAAAGGCAAAAAAATTCTTCTTATTGACGATGTTATTTCAACAGGTGAATCACTTGCAGCTCTTGAACAGCTTGTCAATCAGACAGGCGGTGAAATCTGCGGCAGAATGGCTATTCTCGCAGAAGGTGACGCTCAGGACAGAGAAGATCTTATTTATCTTGAAAAACTTCCCCTTTTCAATCCTGACGGCTCAATAAAATAATTTATCTGCGTGTATATACAGCGGACTTTATAATGAAAAAAGCACCGCCTTATTTCGGGCGGTGTATTATTTTTCATTAACAGAAGGACAGATTGAATGAAAAAAGAATTAAAAAAAGAAAAATCACAACTGCTTGAATGTGAACGCTGGTGGATTTTTGCTTTGATGATATGTGTTGCAGGCTTTTACGGCGGATATACTTATTCCTGCCGTGGCGGAGTTTTCTGCAATGCACAGACAGCAAATTTTGTGCTTTTCGGAATTGCTGTTGGTACGGCTGACTGGAAAACTGCACTCTACTATGTCATTCCAATGATTTCATATATCGGTGGTACAATAATTTCGGAAATACTCCCCAAACCGGTCAAAAAGATGACTCACATCCGTTGGGACACACTTTTTGTTCTGTTTGAAATGATCATTATGGTGATTGTGGGCTTTATTCCCGAATCAGCACCCGTTCAGATATGCCATATAATTATAAATTTTGTTTGCGCAATGCAGTATAACACATTCAGAAATGCTGAAAACATACCTGCATCCACAACATTCTGCTCTGCTCATACCCGTTCATTGGGAATCAATCTTGCAAAATGGCTCAGAAACAGAAAAGACAGCGCGTCACTCAGAATGTGTGCATTCCACGCAGGACTTATTCTCTGTTTCACCGCAGGTGCACTGATTGCAGCTTTCCTTGCACGTTATTTCGGCACACAAACAATATGGTTTGTTGAAATTCTGCTTGGTATAGTTTTCATAGACCTGCTTATTGCAGATATAACAAAAGAAAAAGATCTTATTGACATAACCCCTGCAGGGCATTGATAAAACTAATAAAAATGCTTGTACATTACCGCGAAGGTTCTGCACAAGCATTATTTTTATCTCACATTTGTTTCATCAAGATCAGAAAATTCAGAAAGATTCTTTTCTTTTATAGCACGAAGACGTTTTCTGTCTTCCTTCATTTTCTTTTTATGAAGAAGATAAATCACCATAACATAAAGAAGAACTCCAAAAACGATAACTGACACAACAATAAGGAATGTGGGTGAAACCACAAGATTCTTAATGAGACTTCCAAGATGCATTATAGAATTCCTTGAAACGCTGTCACCTGCAACGAGATTTACCGTTGAAATTACATTTTCAGCATATTTTATCTGAAGTGTTCCCACTATCTGACCTTTTTCAACCGGAGCCTGAAGTTTTTCGGGAATGTTATACACATACTCAAGGCTTGTTTTATCAACAGAGCTGAGAAGAAGTGCCTGCAATTGTTTTTCGGGCAACAGACGGACATAATCTGCATCTGTTGACAATTCAACGGGAATTGAAGTCAGAGTATCTGTAGGCTGAGCAAGGACAATCATTTTGAGATTGAGAAATGCCCACCGAAGCATTCTTTTTGCTTCAAAAAGAGCTGTATTATCTTTATATCCGCAACCGTCTGTATCTTCATTGGGGCAGCCGAGTATTATTCCCACATACGTGTATGCATCCTTTGATGCAACAAAACTTGCACAGCGCTGAGCTGCATCTGTCATACCGCATTTGAATCCTCTTGCGTATGTATAGTAATAACGGGTACCCTCTTCAATCATATCAAACCAGTTATTAAGTTCTCTTGCTTCAGACATATTCGTTGCAGGAACAATATAATCCACAACCTGAGACATATCTGCAAGAACAGAGTATTCAAGAGCCTTTTTTGTGAGAAGATACATATCATACGCTGTTGAATATGCGCCTTCAGCATCAAGTCCGTGTGCATTCACAAAATTTGTATTGGTACAACCAAGCTCTTTTGCACGAGTATTCATCATACCCACAAAATCTGTTATTGAACCACCGATAAATTCTGCAAGTACATTGCAGGCATCATTTGCATTTTCAAGAATCATACAATAAAGAAGATTTCTTACTGTTATCTGCTCCCCGACTTTAAGGTCAGCAGATGCGCTGTATGTATTGACAAGAGGGTTCAATGCAGATTCTGAAACAGTAACAACTGTATCAAGATTTTCACAGTTTTCAACTGTCAGAATCGCTGTGGCAATTTTCACAAGAGATGCACATTGCAACGGAGTATCTGCATTATGAGAAAATATTACTGCGCCAGTATCAATATTAACAAGATAATACGCTTCTGATTTTATAGGACTTCCTGCATTCTGAGCATCATTTTCAAGCTGAAGATTATAATATTCTGCAGATGCAGACACAGGAAACAAAGAAACTAAGGTCATTATAAAAATAATCATAAAAATTATTGATTTTTTCATAGACACACCCACCATATTAGTGCTATAATATATATAATTATACAAGTAAACGCATCAAATGTAAATATAAAACATCAAAATTACGGAGGAAAAATAATGGTATACATCACTGGTGACATCCATGGTGATTTATCCCGTCTTTCAGCGGATAAACTCAAATTTATGAAATCTCACGATACACTCATTATCTGCGGTGATTTCGGCTTTATCTGGGATGACTCAAAGAATGAAGATAAAATTCTCCGAAATCTCGGAAGAAGAAGATATAACATCTGCTTTGTTGACGGCACACACGAGAATTTCAAAATTCTGAACAAATTCCCCTCTTCTGACTGGAATGGCGGCAAAGCAAGAAATATAACAGGAAATCTTTATCACCTTATGCGCGGCGAAATATACACCATTGAAGGAATGAAAGTTTTCACAATGGGTGGCGGCGAATTACCCGAAGCTGAGCTTCGTTTTGAAGATGAAGACTATGACCGTCTTGAAACTCCCACAAAAGAAGAACTGCTCGCAGCGGTTACACGCCTCGAGCAGCAGGATTATAATGTTGATCTTATTATCACTCACGAACCGCCTTCAAAGACAAGAGAATTTCTTCTTATGCAGAGCAATGAGCAGTTCACCGTTTCTGCTCTGAATGCATTCTTTGATGAACTTTCTGTTCAGTGTAAATACAAAAAATGGTTTTTCGGCAGTATGCATACTGACAAATACATTTCTGCAAATCAGGTTGCCGTTTTCAGAAACTTCATAAATGCAAAAACAGGTATGAAAGTTTAACGGTATCTTTTAAGAATATTCACAGCCGTATCCGAGGTGAAATTGCCGGGGGTGCGGCTGAAATTTTTTACAGGGTCAACCCATCTGTTTTCATACTTTACCATCTGTTCATCGCTGATGCTGATATTGACAGAAGCAAGTTTTTCAATCAATGCACAGACTTCTTCACAAGACATATCCATTATATCAAAAAGCTTCTGAGCTTTGAGAGGCATATTTTCTGCAGCGTTTTTAATAAAATCGGGAACAAATGCCGCACAAGCTCTTCCGTGAGCAATGCCGAAATCCTCTGTGAGAAGATAACTCATAGTATGAGGGAAACAAGTACCCGTTATATTAAGACAAAGACCTGCAAAAAGAGATGCATTATAAAGCTCTTCACGAAGACTTTCATCAGGTAATGAAGAACTATCTGCAAAGAATAAAAGACCGTTTCTGAGCATTGCAAAAGCTTTTTTCGCATAAAAATCACTCATATCATTTGCAACAGTTGAGAAATAAGATTCAGAGGCGTGAGCAAATGCATCAAGTGCTGTTGAAACAGTAACAGTATAAGGCATAGACATTGTGTAAGTGTAGTCACAGAATGACATTACTGAATAACAATCGTGACCTGAAATGCTCTTTTTGAGGTTTACACTGCTGTCTGTAAGCACAGCAACACCTGTCACCTCACTGCCTGTGCCTGAAGTTGTGCCCACAAGTGCAATGGGAAGAGGTTTGTTATTGTATTTTCTGAGATAAATATCTGCAGGAGAAAGTTCAGGATTTGCGGCATAGATTGCAATTGCCTTTGATGCATCAAGAGGTGAGCCGCCACCGATACCGATTATAAAGTCAGCACCGACTTCCCTTGCCATTTCACCTGCACGGTGACAATCGGCTGTGTAAGGATTTTCTGTTATCTCATTGAAAACCGCATATTCAATGCCGAGATTTTCAAGGCAGAAAACAACATCATCCAGCGCACCGCTCTTTTTTGCAGCGCTTCCGCCCGTTACAACAAGACATTTTTTGCCGAGTTTTGCAAGCTCTTTATAATTTGCTTTAAGACAACCCTTGCCACTGAAAATCTGAACGGGCATATATGAATCAAGAATCATTTTATTAACTCCTTAATACTTGTTTTTCAGTAATATAAACTTTTTTCAGAACAGATCCCAACCAAAGACATTACACTGCCCGTCTTCATTGTAACCTGCTGCAACAACTGTACCGTCTGATTTAAGGCCGACTGTATGATAACGACCTGCAGATACTACAACTATATCTCGCCATAAAGCAACAGTACGCTGTCCGCCAAGATTTTCTCCTGATGTAACAACTGTACCATCTGATTTAAGGCCAGCTGTATGATAATAACCCCCAGATACTGAAACTATATTACTCCAATCTGACACATCGCACTGCCCGTCATCATTATCACCCATGGCAACAACTGTGCCATCTGATTTAAGTCCGACCGTATGTAAAAACCCCGCAGATACTGCGACTAAATCTGTCCAATCTAATACGTTACATTGTCCAAAATTATTATCACCTGTGGCAACGACTGTACCATCTGATTTTAGTCCAACTGTATGATAATAGCCTGCAAATACCGAAATTATATCAGACCAGTCTGAAACATTGCACTGTCCAGAGCCCATAGAACCTGTTGCAATGACTGTGCCGTCTGATTTAAGCCCTACTGTATGTATATAACCTGCAGATATTGCCACTATATCTGTCCATTCTGAAACATCACACTGTCCATATTTATTATAACCTGTTGCAACAACAGTACCATCTGATTTTAGTCCAACTGTATGATAATCACCTGCTGATACAGCAATAATATCTCTCCAATCTGACACATCACACTGACTTTCATCATTTCTACCTGTTGCAACAACTGTGCCATCCGATTTAAGTCCTACCGTATGATATTCGCCTACCACAATTCTACTCTGTAACAAAAAACGTAACTCTTCACAATCAGCAATTTTTTCTTTACTGTCTTTGTATTCATAAACAGACCTAAACACAACTATCGCTTCAGCATATTTACACTCTTCCATTAATTCAACTGCAGAAACATACACTAAAGCATTTTCACATTCAGATTTCATTAATATACTGTCTTTATATCCGCCAAGTCTTTCAAAAGCAACAACAGCTTCACTATATTTACCTTCATTCATCAAATCTACGGCTGAATTATATTCGTTTTCTGACAATATAAAAACAAACAAGCAAACTGCTACAAAAAACACTATAATACAAAAAAATACGATTATAAAATTTCGTTTTTCTTTTTTTACTTCTTTAACTTTATTAATTTTTATTAATTCTGTCTTTGTCCGGCATTCTTCAGCTTTTACCGCAGCATCTTTCCAGCCTAAGATACCGGCAAACTGGGCTTCTGCTTTTTTGCAATCATCTTCTGATTGTGCATTATTCAATATTTGTTCCGCTTTTGAATATATTATATCTTTTGCCTTGTTTTTGCATTCCTGAATTTTAGCATCAGCATCTTTCCAGCCTGGTATTTCCAAAAACAAATCTTCAGCTTTTTCACAATCTTCTAATGCTGTTGCTTTACTCAGGATTTGCTCTGCTTTAGAATACACTATATCTTTTGCTTTTACATTGCATTCTTCTGTCTTTACATCGGAATCTTTCCAGCCTGAAATTTTTGAAAACTTCTCTGCGGCAAAATTCCAGTCTTCTGATGTTTTTGCATTATTATAAAAAACGAGAGCTTCGCCATAAAGTGAATCCATTTGGTTTATATAATTCCTTGTTTTTATTGTTTCAATATAACCATTTACTTCGGTAACGAGTTTTTCATCACCGAAGCGAATAAGCATTTTATAATTCTCGTTATATTCAAAACTTTGTGCACAACCATCAAGTTTTTCTTTTTCAGCAACACCAAGCTCTGTCATAAGTTTGCCGAGGTATGCATCTGCACACTCAGCATCGAAATTTAGCACTTGTTCAAAGAAATTATCAGCTTTTGCCCAATCTTTAAACTCAAGAGCCATAAAGCCTCTCTTGAGAAGTGCTGCAGAATTACCGCTGACAGTTTCTGTTACAACTGTTTCTTTAACAACGGAAGGTTTGACTTCTTCTTTCTGAACAAGCTTGTTTATTCCGCGGATAAGATCCTGCATAAAGCCAAGCTTTGACATATCCTGCGCCTGAAGATGCGAAAACTCTTTAGGAAGATCATAAGGATTCATATCACGGTATGCGGGGATAAGAATTTTCTTGGCTCCGTTCTTAATCAAAGAAAGATATCTGCTCCATTCATTCTTAACCCATACAGCATTGAAATATTCTGCTCTTGTGCCGAGAACAACCATTACTTTTGCAGAATTAAGTGCTGCGAATATATATGGCTCATAAGCTGTACCGAGTTTATCCTCAAGTGTGATTCTTGAGAAAAAGACCTTGTACCCCTCACGTGTAAGCTCGTGATAAAGCTCTGCTGCAATAACAGAATCCTGAGTTCTTCTGCCGCTGTTATCACTCTCTTTATAACAGATAAATACATCAAAAGGCTCTTCTTTCTGCGAAATTGCAAGAATACCCTTCTGAATATCATTTATTATTTTTGCTTCACTTTCATAAACAGATTTCTGCACAACATCGGCATAATTCAATGCTGATTTATAATCTTCATCATCATAAATTGATGTAAACTGTGCTCTGTTCACTGTGGGTATGCGTTTGCGTGAAACAGGGTCTTCAACATACTCAATACCGTATCTGCAAAGCAGAATAGACCAGTATGCCTCTGCATCGGTCTTGTCTTCATTGAGAATCTGTTCATAGATTCCCATTGCCTTGTCAAATTCGTTATTACGGCGGAAATGATTTGCACGGTCATAGAGATTTGCCTTGCGGTCATTATCAAGCTTGGGCAAAGTCTGCTGAGTACCGCAGTAATCACAGACCGCAACGGTCATACCGTCTGCAATCTGCAGGTCTCCTCCGCACATTTTACACTTAAAAACAGTCATAACTGCATCTCCAGTCGTTTTAAGAAATATATACAAACATTATAATACTTCCTGCAAGGTTTTGTCAATTTATAAATAAAAAAAGACCGATTTTACTCGGTCTTTTAATTATAAGTTAATATCAGATAGCTCTTACTGCAACTACACCGTCAACAGCCTTTACAGCATCTTCTGCACCGTCAGCAGCACCGTCTACGATAACATAGCCAACGTCTTTTCTGACAGCTGAAACTGCATCTGCACTGCCTGCAGCAGCAATAACAGCCGCAGAAATGTCACCCTTTGTGATAACTGTAAGTCTCTTGCCGCCTGTCATTTCCTTTGAAATGCAAGGAAGGTTAACAGAATTCACAACATTGCCCTTTTCAAGGTATTCTGCAATTTGGTTAACTGCCATAACTGCACAGTTTTCTTCTGATTCGGGAGTTGATGCACCAAGGTGAGGAAGAGCTATAACACCGTCAAGGCAAAGCTGTTCGTCTGTGGGGAAATCTGTTGCATAAGCTGCACACTTGCCGCTCTTGATAGCTTCAACAATTGCTTCGTTATCAACAAGACCGCCACGAGCAAAGTTGAGAACTCTTACGCCGTCTTTTGCCATTGCAAGTGTTTCCTTACCTACGATGTTCTTTGTTGAATCTGTAAGAGGAGCGTGAACAGAGATATAATCACTGTTTACAAAGATATCGTTAACTTCTGCTGTAACCTTA
Organism: Acutalibacteraceae bacterium; assembly: GCA_045639185.1. GTDB lineage: Bacteria > Bacillota > Clostridia > Oscillospirales > Acutalibacteraceae > UBA1081. The sequence continues at coordinate 338 of JAZUCO010000064.1, read as the reverse complement.
ACAGAAGCATCAAGTGCTGCCTTGCCTGCATCTGAAAGGTAGGGGTCAAAACCGATAACATCCATACCGAGAGCAACAGCAGCGTTACAAACTTTGATACCGATAGCACCAAGACCGATAACACCGAGGGTTTTGCCCATAATTTCGGGACCTGCGAAGTTTGACTTACCCTTTTCGATCTTCTTGCTGATTTCGTCTTCACCCTTGAGTGTTCTGCACCAGTCGATTGATGGTACAACTCTTCTTGAAGCAAGAAGAAGACCGCAGATAACAAGTTCCTTAACAGCGTTTGCGTTTGCACCGGGAGTATTGAATACGCAGATACCCTTTTCTGTGCA
>JAZUCO010000063.1:0-21684 GCA_045639185.1 Acutalibacteraceae bacterium | reverse complement strand
CATTATCACTGCTGAGGATGCAGATAAAATCGTAGAAGGTCTCAAGCAGATTCTTGCAGACATCGAAAACGGCACACTTGAAATAGATATGACAAGCGAAGACATCCACACATTCACAGAGGGTGAACTCACAAGACGTATCGGTGATGCAGGCAAAAGACTTCACACTGCAAGAAGCCGTAACGACCAGGTTGCTGTTGATATAAGACTCAACCTTATCAAGGAATGTGATGCAGTTGATGAACTCCTCTGCAACCTCATTTCAGTTCTTGCTGATATGGGTGAAAAGTATGCAGATGCAGTTATGTCAGGCTATACACATCTTCAGAGAGCACAGCCCGTAACATTCGGTCACTATATGCTCGCTTATGCAGAGATGTTCCTTCGTGACAGAGAAAGACTCGCAGACTGCAAAAAGAGAACTGCCCGTTCACCTCTGGGTTGCTGTGCACTTGCAGGCACAACATACCCCACAGACAGATATAAGACTGCTGAGCTTCTCGGATTCGAAGATATCTGCCACAATTCACTTGACGGCGTTTCTGACAGAGATTTTATCATTGAACTTTCATCCTGCCTTTCAATAATCAGTGTTCACCTTTCAAGATTCTCAGAAGAAATTATTCTCTGGTGCTCACACGAATTCAGATATATCGAACTTGACGATGCATTCTCAACCGGCTCAAGCATTATGCCCCAGAAGAAGAATCCCGACATTGCAGAGCTTGTACGCGGCAAGTCAGGCAGAGTCTTCGGTGACAATATGACAATTCTTACTGTTATGAAAGGCATCCCTCTTGCATATAACAAGGATATGCAGGAAGACAAGGACTGCATTTTTGATGCGGTTGATACTGTTAAGGCTTGTCTTACAGCTTTCATTCCTATGATTGAAACAATGACAGTCAGAAAAGAAAATATGAGAAAGGCTGCAGCAGGCGGGTTCATCAATGCAACAGACTGCGCAGACTATCTTGTATCAAAGGGTATGCCTTTCCGTGATGCATACAAAATCACAGGCGGACTCGTTGCCCTTTGTATTGAGAAAAACACAACTCTTGAGGAATTACCTCTTGCAGAATATAAGAATTTCACAGAGCTTTTCGATGACGGTGTATATGAAGCAGTAAATCTTGACAGATGCGTAAGCTTCAGAACTTCAGAGCGCGGTCCCGCTCCCGAAAACGTACTCAGAGAAGCAAAAAGAGTAAAGGCTCTTATCAATTCATAATGACAGAAAACAAACTGAGAAAACGGTTATATAATTTATCATATACCAAGATCGTTGCAGGCGGATATCTTGCACTTCTCATCATCGGAACATTTCTGCTGATGCTTCCCGTTGCGTCAAAAAGTGGTGAATGGACACCCTTAGCAGACGCACTCACAACAGCAACATCAGCATCCTGCGTAACCGGTCTTATTGTCTTTGACACATTTACACACTGGTCTTTTTTCGGTCAGGCTGTTCTTATTTTGCTCATTCAGGTGGGCGGTCTCGGTTATATGACAATTATAACGCTGATATCTGTACTTATCGGCAGAAAAATAGGAATAAGAGAAAGAGGTCTTCTCAAAGAAAGCACAAATGCGCTTCAGATGGGTGGACTTATCTCTCTTGCAAAAAAAGCAATCATCGGCACCCTTCTTTTTGAGGGTGCAGGTGCTGTTGTGCTCTCACTCTGTTTCCTGAAATATTTTGAACCGTTAAAAGCTGTCTGGTTCGGCATTTTCCATTCTGTGTCGGCATTCTGCAACGCAGGTTTTGACCTTATGGGTTCAATTGAACCTTACAGCTCATTGACTCAGTTTTATTCCGACCCCGTTGTGCTTATTACAATTTGCATTCTTATTTTTACGGGCGGTATCGGTTTTATTGTGTGGAATGATTGCTGCACACATAAATTCAGAATTCACAAATACAAACTTCATTCAAAAATTGCACTTTTCACAAGTATCTGCCTTATTCTTTCAGGCGCGGTACTTATGTTTATTCTCGAATTCGGGACAACACTCGGACATATGAGTATTCCCGACAAAATCGTCAATTCATTCTTTGCATCAGTTTCGGCAAGAACTGCAGGAATGAACTCCTTTGACCTTGCGTCATCATCCCCCGCAACATACCTCATCAATATCATTTTTATGCTTATAGGCGGTTCTCCCGGTTCAACTGCAGGCGGAATGAAAACAACAACAATTGCTGTGCTTGTTCTTGCAGGTTGGGCAAATATGAGAAACGCAAAACACGTCAATATTTTCGGCAGACGCCTTGAAGAAGATGTTGTAAGAAAAGCCCTTACCGTAACAATGATTTACTTTTCACTTACGGTTTTCTCTTCAATACTCATCGGTCTTACAAATCCGTCATTTTCACTTGCTGAAATTCTTTTTGAAGTTTCATCTGCAATCGGAACAGTGGGTCTTTCTGTAGGCGTTACAGGCAATGTTAATATTTTCGGACAGTTACTCCTTACACTTCTTATGTACTGCGGCAGAGTCGGCAGTATGTCATTTGCAATGATTTTCACAGAAGTGAAAGCTCCGTCACATATTCAGATGCCGAGCGAAAAAATTATTATAGGTTAGAAGTGAATTATCAATGAAAAATATTCTTATTATCGGTCTCGGCCGTTTCGGCAAACATCTCGCAACAAAATTTTCACAGCTCGGTGACGAAGTTATGGTCATTGACCGTGACGAAGAAGCCGTGCAGGAGATTATGAACACCGTCACCTATGCACAGGTAGGAGATTGCATGAAAGAAGAAGTCCTTCGCTCATTAGGGGTAAATAATTTTGATATCTGTTTTGTCTGCACAGGTGAAGATTTTCAGTCAAGCCTTGAAATCACAGATCTTCTTAAAACTCTCGGTGCGAAATATGTTGTAAGCAAAGCAGGCAGAGATATCCACGCTAAATTCCTTCTCAAAAACGGTGCAGACGAAGTTGTTTATCCCGAAAAGGATATGGCATACAAAACTGCCGTAAAATTCAGTTCAAATCATCTTGTTGACTACTTCGAAATTTCAGAAGACGTTGCCGTTTATGAAATTTTTGTACCTTCAGACTGGTTTGGCAAAAGCATTATTGACCTTGACGTACGAGCAAAATATCATATGAATATTCTCGCAATAAGAGACACAAACGGAAAACTTGATTCACACCCTCTCCCGACACATATTTTCAAAGACGGAGAAAGAATTATTGTCCTTAGCGATTATAATAATATAAAACAATTTATAAAATAAAGGATTGTTATTATGGCAAAAACCGTGTCAATACTTAATCAGAAAGGCGGCGTCGGCAAAACAACCACAGCAGTCAATCTGTCTGCCGCCATCGGTGCAAAAGGCAAAAAACTTCTTCTTGTTGACATTGACCCTCAGGGCAACTCAACAAGCGGCTACGGTATAAATAAAAGAGAAATCAAGAAATCATCATACGAAATGCTCACAGGTGAAATCACCGCAAAAGAAGCAATTATTACAACAGATTTTGAAGGTGTTGACCTCATCCCTGCAAATATGAATCTTGCAGGTGCCGAGCTCGAAATCATTGATATGGCAGAAAGAGAAAGTATTCTCAAAAAAGCTCTTGCAGAAGTCTGGAATGATTATGATTACATATTCCTTGACTGTCCGCCTTCTCTTGGTCTTATCACCCTTAACGCACTCACAGCATCAGACACATTCCTCGTGCCCATCCAGTGCGAATATTACGCTCTTGAAGGTCTGTCTCAGCTTATGAATACAGCAAGACGAATAAAGAGAATGTATAATCCGTATCTTGATATAGAAGGTGTTCTGCTTACAATGTTTGACGGCAGACTCAACCTTACACAGCAGGTTGTAAATGAAGTAAAACGTTTCTTCCCCAAGAAAGTTTACTCAACCACCATTCCCAGAAATGTAAGGCTTTCCGAAGCACCGAGTTTCGGTCAGCCCATAATGTATTTTGACAAAAATTCAAAAGGTTCAATAGCTTATTCGGCATTGTGCGATGAATTTCTGTCACAGCAGAAATGAAAGGAGATTTCAATATGAAAGTTTTGTTCACAGTCAGCGAAGTTAAGCCCTTTATAGCAAGCGGAGGTCTCGGCGACGTTGCAGGTTCTCTTCCTCAGGCTTTACGCAAAAGAATGATCGGTTGCCGTGTTGTTGCACCTTTGTACTCAGGCATCAAGCAGGAATATAAAGATCAGATGAAGTTCCTTACAAATATTGTTGTTCCCGTTGCCTGGAGAAGACAGTACTGCGGCATTTTTGAACTCCGTAAAGACGGTGTTATATATTATTTCCTTGATAATGAATACTATTTCAAGCGTGATTCAATCTACGGTCATTATGATGATGCAGAAAGATTTGCATTCTTCTCAAGAGCTGTTCTTGAAATCATTCCCGTAATCGACTTCAAGCCTGACATTATCCATTGTCATGACTGGCAGTCAGCACTTATCCCTGCATATTACAGCACAATGTATGCACAGAAAGACGGTTATGAAAACATCAAGACTGTTTTCACTATCCACAATATTCAGTATCAGGGCAAATATGGTCTGGATCTCAACTCAGAAGTTGTCGGTCTTCCCGAAAACGATGCTCACATTCTCGAATATGACGGTTGCGTAAACTTTATGAAGGGTGCAATTGAAACAGCAAACAAGATTACAACTGTAAGCCCCTCTTATGCAAATGAAATTCTTGATCCCTGGTTCTCACACGGTCTTGATCCCATTCTCAATCAGAGATCATGGAAACTTCAGGGTATTCTCAACGGTATCGGCTACGATATGTATAACCCCGAAACAGATAAAGACATCTGGTACAACTTCAATGCTGAAGATTTCTCAGCAAAGGCAAAGAACAAGGCTGAACTTCAGAAATATTTTGAACTTCCCGTCAATCCTGATGCCCCCATCGTTGCAATGGTTTCAAGAATGGTCGGTCACAAAGGCTTTGACCTTGTAAAAGCTGTTATTGAAGAATTCATCTGCACATCTGATGCACAGATTGTTATTCTCGGCTCAGGCGAATGGCAGTATGAACACTTCTTCTCAGAACTTGCTGCAAAATACCCCGACAGAGTCGGTCTCAAGCTCGGTTTCTTTGTTGACCTTGCTCAGAAGATTTATGCAGGTTCAGATATATTCCTTATGCCCTCAAAAAGCGAACCCTGCGGTCTTTCACAGATGATTGCTCTGCGTTACGGTTCAGTGCCCATCATCAGAGAAACAGGCGGTCTTCGTGACTCTATCTTTGACTCAGGTGACGGCAAGGGTAACGGTTTCACATTCGCATCTTATAACGCACACGATATGCTTCACGCAATGAGAAGAGCTGTTGAAGGCTTCAAAGATAAAGACGGCTGGCAGATTCTTGTTAAACGTGCAATGGAATGCGACTACAGCTGGGGTCGTTCAGCAGGCGAATACATTAAAATGTATAAAGAAATTCTTAAAGGATAAGGTATCTTTTTATGGCAGAATTCATTCTTTCTGCGTTTGCAGATGAAGGCGGAAAAACTATCGACGAACAGATAACCGCCCTCAAAAACAATAATCTTACACACATTGAGCCAAGAGGCATTGACGGAGTGAATTTTTCAAACTACACAGTTGAAGAAGCTAAAGAGCTCCGCAAAAAGCTTGACGATAACGGTATCGGAGTTTCAGCACTCGGCTCTCCTTTCGGTAAAATCGAAATCACAGACGATTTTGAACCTCATTTCGACAAGTTCAAGAAAAACGTTGAACTTGCTCAGATTCTCGGCACAGAAAACATCAGAATGTTCAGTTTCTTTATGCCCGAAGGCATAACAGACTACTCACCTTACCGTGACGAGGTTATGGAAAGACTCGAGAAATTCTGTGACTACTCATTGAAGAATAATATCTGGTGTTGTCACGAGAATGAAAAAGGCATTTACGGTGACACAGATGACCGTTGCCTCGATATTCTCACTGCACTTAAAGGCAAAATCAAGGGTGTTTTCGACCCTGCAAACTTCATTCAGTGCGGAGTTAACATTCTTGCGGCTTATGAAAAACTTGCACCTTACACAGAATATATGCACATAAAAGATGCAAGATTTTCAGATGGTTTTGTTGTTCCTCCCGGTTCAGGTGACGGTTGCCTTAAAGAGCTTCTTGCTGCGTTCAAAAAGAAGGACGGCAAGAGATTCCTCACTCTTGAACCGCATCTCAAAGTCTTTGACGGACTCAAAGACCTTGAAAAAGAAGGCGGTACTGCAGACCAGATAAAGGAAGTTTACACTTACAAAACAAACGAAGAAGCTTTTGCAGTTGCAGCATCTGCACTTCACTCAATTCTTGCAGAGATTTAAGCAGAAAGGAGTGGTCAGGTGTATTATCCATCGGGCGGATACAATATGCCGCCTGCGAATCAGTTTCAGCAGCAGCCCAACAAGCCGAATATGAAACCGGCACATTTTGTTGATCAGGGAGAATGGCTGCAGGAACAGCACAAAATCAGAAGGCTCAGCGCAATCTCTGCAATTACAATCATTGTATACATCGGCCTTTCCGCTGTTTTAGTAGGCGGTCTTCAGGGATTGCTGATGATTCTCAAAAATATTGATTCTTTCGATTACGAAAGATTTTCAGTACTGTGGAATTCAGCAGAATTCCAATATCTGTTTGATATTATTTATTCTGTTTTTGCAATCGGAATGCCGTTCTTCATTGCAGGGCGAATTGCTTACAAAAAAGGCTTGCTCGACAGTATTCCTATGGGCAAACCGAAAAAAGCAAAAATGCTCCCTCTGATTCTTTTCGGCGGTTTCGGTCTGTGCCTTTTCGGCAACATCATTATTTCTGTGCTTGATACAATTTTCTACACAATAACAGGTATGGAAATAGAATCACCCGAATTACCTATTCCGAAGCTTTCATTTGTCGGAATTCTCGTCTATTATGTTGCAATTGCAGTGATTCCCGCATTGATTGAAGAAATGGCACTCAGAGGAATCATTATGCAGATGCTCCGCAGACACGGAGACGGTTTTGCAATAATCGCATCAGCAATCATTTTCGGTCTGATGCATTGCAATCTTCAGCAAATTCCCTTTGCTTTCCTTGCAGGTGCAATTATCGGTTATGCGGTAATCGCAACAGAATCTTTGTGGACGGGTGTCATAATCCATTTTATGAACAACGCATTTTCCGCAACAATATCTCTTGTGGGCGAAGTTTACGGTTATGAATCAGAGCAGATGATGGCTGCAAACGTTGCATTCTATGCGATAATTGCAATAGGCATTGTCTGTGCAATAATGTATTTCAGAATAACAGGAAAAATCTCACTCAAGAAATCACCGTTAATCAATCAGGGAAAAGGTTTTTACGGTATGCCGCCAATGTTTTCCGCATCGGTATCACAAGGCAGATTCATAAAAACATTTCTTCTTACTGCTCCGATGATAATTGCATTCATCGCAGTTGTATATGAAACGGTTGCACTGTTTCTGATGACATAAAAAAATTAACCCGAAAGGATAATTCCTTTCGGGTTTTTATTTTTTTGTTATCAGCTTTATTATCAGCTGAGTCCGAGAACTTTACCTACTTCAAAGATAGATGCTTTTTTGTATCCTTTTACAGAAGTTTCTGAAGAATCAACATTTGTTCTGAACTTTGCAATATCTATCTGACTCTTGATATTTCCGACTGAGTCGTAATTTATCATTTTCTTGATTACACCGTCAACAAGGTAGAAATCACAACTGTCTGCAGTTGATGTCTTTACATTATAAACATCGTATGTACGTCCGCTGAGGACTTCTTCACGAACGTTTACAACAACCTGATTTACATCAACTGAAGAATAAGAAAGATCTGATGTATTGATGCTGCCAAACTGAGGGAATACAGCTATAAGTGTTGACATATCACAATACATTTTGTTCTTTGTATTTACAAGATAAATTTTTGTGCTTTTACCTGAATTATCAACAATCATCTCAAGATCAAGACTTGTTCCGCTGCTTGAAGTGTCAGTCATTGTTGCCTTTACATTGCCGTTTGAGAAAATCATTGAAACGGGAGTCTTTTCACCCTTTTCATAACGGAAACCGTCAAAAGCAAACTCACCTATAATGTATGATTTGATCTGGTCGGGAAGACTGTTGAAATCGTCACTGCCTGAGGGATATTTTGTGGGATTAGTTGTTGTTTCGGGAGGTGTTGTTGTAGTTTCGGGAGGTGTTGTTGTAGTCTCGGGAGGCTGTGTAGTTGTTTCAGGGGGCTTGGTTGTAGTCTCAGGAGGCTGTGTAGTTGTTTCGGGGGGCTGAGTTGTGGTCTCAGGAGGCTGTGTAGTTGTTTCGGGAGGCAGTGTTGTTGTGTCATCATCTGAGCCGCCAACGAGTGAAAAACCGATATAATACTCTGCATAAGTTATCTTGCCGCCACCGACAAACACCTTCATACGCATTGCGTTGCGTTCAAGAATAACCTGAGTATCTGTCTGGCTGGAAATTCTCCAGTCATTGTCCTGAAGATCCTTTATAGCCTGAGAACTTGACATACCTACATAAACACCGCAAAGTGTATAATCGCCGCCAACGATGGTGATTGAATTGATACAACCGGTGTAAATCATTTTCGGATTATGTACAACAGTAACATTGTCATTTGTGTAAGCTATTGTACCGTCTGTTGTATCGAGCTTTCTCATTCCGCCGTACTTCTTGATGAAGTCATCTGTGCTTATACCGAAACCGTCTGAAAGTTCAGTTCTTGTAACTTCAGTTTCAACACCGATTTCAACTGTTTCTTCATTCTTATCAAGCTGTGAAGCAATACGAAGAATTGCTCTTGCATCCATAGCAGTAATCTTCTGATTTTTATCCATATCACCGATAAGATACTGATCAGCTTCCAGCACATCAAGCTGTGCGCCTGCTCTGAGAACAATACGGGCATCAATAGCATTGACTTTATTGTCCATATTAACATCGCCTTTTTTGACGGTCTTTGCCGAAGCGCAGACAGCAAACAAAGCAGAAAGCATAACAACTGCCATAACAGTTATCAATTTTTTCATTATTGTCATCACCTTCAAAATATCAATATACAGATATTATAACGCATTTTATATAGGTATTTCAATATAAAATATAAATAAATTGTAATTGCAAAATTATGGTGTTATAACAAAAAAACGGAGCCTTTTCAGACTCCGTCCGCATAACATATTCTTAATACGGATAAACAACGTCTTTTGTTTCATCAAGACCTGCTGCTGTACGAAGAACACTTCTCGCGTCATTAGCAGTCAACCTGCCGTCATTATCCATATCCAATGCAAAAAATCTTAAATATTCATCAATGGCACTGTAATTTTCATTATAATCAAATTTTTCAAGCCCTGCGGAAATTCTCAGAACTTTTCGTGCATCTGAAGCAGTATAAATTCTTTTCATACTCCAACCAGGGTCACCCCAGAAAGGTGCAGCAAAATCAAAAGCATATCCGACATATTCAACATTTTCATCTGCAATGATAAGGTCAATATCACCACCGCCAACAACTTTTACAACTGCACACGGATATTTTTCACTTGTATATTTCACTTCTGTTACACCGGCAACAGCAGACGCATCGACTTCTGTATCCTTGAGATAAAGACAAAAATAAAACTCTTCATCAATAAAATTCTTTACTTTGTTATACATTCCGTTTTTCATTTTTCCGTCGGCAATTTTTTCAGCTTCAGTCATAGTGGCATAATTCGCACACATTTCTTTGAAAAAAGCATCGTGATAATCCTTGAAAAAATCATTATCTATATAACAGACACTTTTTTTGAAACCATCTCTGATGTATGAAACAGTTGCGACATCTCCTGCAAATTTACGCGGCTGTATATCAATCTTGATTTTAATTCCGGTTACGCTGGAAAATTCAATATCCAAAAGATGAATTCCCGCCGGAAGAGAATCATAAAAAGATTTTTCAAACTGAATGAATGTATATTGCATAACTGCATACACGGAATAAAACTTTTCATCAATTTTTTCACCGTTATATGAAATTGATTCAAAAAGTGTTGCACCGACAGGTATTCGGTCTCCATTGACAGAGCCCTGCAATTCGTCAAACTGCATTATTATCGGATTCATATCATCGAAATCGAACAGCACTACATTGTCAACAACAGCCTTTTCTGTGAAAACATATAACAAGAATCTGATTGATTTCAATTCAAAGTTCATATTCAAATGATATGTGCCGTTTTTCAAAGATGCAAGAAATTCTTCTTGAAGTGTGAAAATAATATAGTTTTCACCATATTCAACAGTATAATAATGCTCGTCAACAATGTTGTTCGAATATCTGACATACTCAAATTCTTCCGGATTTACTCTGTGAGAATAATCAGATGTATCAACTTTTACCTGAATGTCACCTGAACCACGCCATGCATCAAAAATAACAATGTCATCAACAACAAGTCCTGTTGAATAAGATGCAGATGAAACAACAGGAAAAAGTGCTATTAAAAGGCATATAATAATTGCAGTGAGTTTTTTCATTATAAACACTCCTTTCACTATATATAACACTTGAAAACATAAAACGGTTACAAAAAAAGAGCAGAATCCAGAATATCCTGCTCTCTGATATAAATTCAATTATTTATCCCAGTTCTTTGAAAGTTCTGCTCTTACCTTGATGGGAAGACCGAAGAGGTTGATGAAACCTGCTGAGTCTTTCTGATCATAAACATCATCTTCATCAAAAGTTGCAACTTCTTCACTGTAAAGTGAGTAGGGTGAAGTTGTACCTGCGGGAATAATGTTACCCTTGTAGAGCTTGAGCTTAACGTCACCTGTAACTGTCTTCTGTGTTTCGTCAACGAAAGCTGCAAGAGCTTCACGGAGAGGAGTGAACCACTGACCGAAGTAAACAAGTTCTGCATACTTAGCTGCAACGAGTTCTTTGTAGTGCTGTGTATCTCTGTCAAGGCAGAGTGTTTCAAGAATTTCGTGTGCTCTGTAAAGGATTGTTCCGCCGGGAGTTTCATAAACACCTCTTGACTTCATACCAACAAGTCTGTTTTCAACGAGGTCTGCAAGACCGATACCGTTTTCACCACCGAGCTTGTTAGCTGTTTCGAGAAGTTCAATAGCGCCCATTTCTTTGCCGTCGATAGCTGTGGGAACACCCTGTTCAAAGTGAATTGTAACATAAGTGGGCTTGTCGGGAGCTGCTTCGGGAGCTACGCCCATTTCAAGGAAGCCTTCCTTAAGGTACTGAGGCTCATTTGCGGGATCTTCAAGGTCAAGACCTTCGTGTGAAAGGTGCCAGAGGTTCTTATCCTTTGAGTAGTTTGTTTCTCTGTTTATCTTAAGAGGAATATTGTGAGCTTCTGCGTATTCGATTTCTTCTTCACGAGACTTGATTGACCATTCTCTCCAGGGAGCGATGATAGCAAGTTCGGGAGCGAAAGCCTTGATTGTAAGTTCGAAACGAACCTGGTCGTTACCCTTACCTGTACAGCCGTGGCAGATAGCGTCTGCGCCTTCTTTTTTAGCGATTTCTACGATTTCCTTAGCGATGATGGGACGTGCGAAAGATGTACCGAGGAGGTAATCCTTTTCGTAAACTGCACCAGCCTTGAGTGTGGGCCAGATGTAGTCTGTGATGAACTTTTCTTTAAGGTCAAGAATGTAGAGCTTTGAAGCGCCTGTCTTGATAGCCTTTTCTTCAAGACCGTCAAGCTCTGTGCCCTGTCCTACGTCACCTGAAACTGCAATAACTTCACAGTTGTTGTAGTTTTCCTTGAGCCAGGGAATGATGATTGATGTGTCAAGTCCGCCTGAATAAGCGAGAACAACTTTTTTGATATCTTTTTTATTCATTGTGAAAACCTCTTTTGTTTTTTTCTGTGATATATTATAATACCCTGCGACACATTTTGCAATACCCAAAAAGATAAATAATTGTACAAACTTATGCATAAATATTGTATAAAACAGCAAATTATACAGAATATATGCATATTTATACATTCAAAAAAGGTAGAATTCTGATTCCTGCCTTTTAATTCTTATTTATTATTATCATTCATCATATTTCTTATCTGTCTTGCATATTCACGGGTAGCTTTTATATCTTCTGCCATTTCAGCAAAAACCACAACCACGCTGCAACTTACCAGACCTGCTATCACTCCCAGAATAAAACCGATAAATGCTCCACCGCCATCTCCTATTATATAGCCGACAACAACACCTGTGATACACATAGCAATTACCAACACAGCTGCAACAATTTTAAGAATTTCCGTCCAGAGAGACGCACCTGATATACCATATGAACTATTGTTAACTACAGGAACCTGAGTGGCATTAACCGAAATTTGTCTGTTTTCTGAAGAAACACCATCCTGAATATTTCCTGCAGATGAAGTAACTGATTTTTCCAATTTTGCAATTGTCTGTTCTGCCGATTCTATCTGTGCCATCAGGCTGTTATGCATGCAAGGGTTATACTTTCTTTTGTTGATAATATCTTTCGCCCACCAGACAGAGTCGGTAATTTTCTTGACATTATTCTGATTTTGCAATCCTGCATACTTAAAAGCACACATATCGCATAATTGTACACCCATATTGTCTATTTGTCTGTTATACACATCGCCCCAACCGAGTTGTTTTCCGCAAAAATCACACGTTTTAGCCATAATATAACCTCCCACACTTTTGATTCAATTATAAACCCCGTATAAAAACTTGTCAACGAAAAAAGAAATCCCTATGAAAGAATCATAGGGATAATTTTTATTACTGCTTGAAGAATTCAGCAAAAGCTTTGTATGCCATATAAACATCAAGCTTTGAAACTGTTTCGTAAGGAGCGTGCATTGAAAGAACGGGTACACCGATATCAACAACGTCAATATCAAGCTTTGCAACGTACTTTGCAACTGTTCCGCCGCCGCCTGCGTCAACCTTACCGAGTTCGCCTGTCTGCCATACGATACCTGCGTTGTCGAGCATTGCACGGATTTTGCCCATAAACTCTGCAGAAGCGTCTGATGTGCCGCCTTTTCCGCCTGAACCTGTATACTTCATAATTGCAACACCCTTGTTGATGTATGCAGTATTTCTTCTCTCTGAAACATCTGAGAATGTGGGGTCAAATGCACATGTAACGTCTGCTGAGAGACATTCTGACTTGCGCATAACTTCATATCCGTCATAACCTTCCATAGCTGCAAGGTAGTTGATGAAATATGCCATATATGAAGAGTTGAGACCTGTATTTCCGTCGCTGCCTGTTTCTTCTTTATCTGTAAGAACTGACATAATTGTGTAATCGGGTTCTTCTGTGTCAAGTGCTGCCATTACAGCGGGGTAAGCACATACTCTGTCGTCGTGACCGTATGAACCGATCATACTTCTGTCAAAACCGATATCACTTGCCTTGAATGCAGGTACAACTTCAAGTTCAGCAGAGAGGAAATCTGCCTCTGTGAAACCGTACTTCTCATAAAGAATGCTGAGAATATTGAATTTTACTGATTCTGAGCTGTCATCATCCTTGAAAGGACGGCTGCCAACGAGAACATTAAGCTCCTCGCCTCTGATACCCTCTCTGAGTGTTCTCTTATTCTGTTCACCGCCAAGGTGAGGAAGAAGGTCTGTAATAACAAACTTGGGATCGTTGTCATCTTCACCGATGCAGACATTGACTGTTGAGCCGTCTTTAAGAATAACAGCACCGTGAAGTGAAAGAGGAATAGCTGTCCACTGATATTTCTTGATACCGCCATAGTAATGAGTCTTGAAAAGAGCCATATCGCTGTCTTCATAAAGCGGATTGGGCTTAAGGTCAAGACGGGGGGAATCGATATGAGCCGCAGCAATCTTTACACCGTCAATAATGCTTCTCTTACCGATTACGCAAAGGATAACAGACTTATTTCTGTTGTTGTAATAAATCTTTTCACCTGCTGAATATTTTTCACCGGGAATGAATTCTGTGTAGCCGTTAGCTTTTGCAAGAGCAATGATTTCTGTCGCTGCTTCTCTTTCTGTTTTGCTCTTGTCAAGGAATTCCTTGTAGCCTTCACAAAAACCGTCTGCAGTTTCTGTTTCATCAGCGCTGATTACTTCTGATGCGTGTTTGGGATTGTAAAAGAGTTTTTCTTTCATTTCCTCAATATAAGTTTTATCCATTTTTTATTCCTCCGTATAATATATACTGTTGTATTTTTCCATTGCATTTATTATTTTATCCACATAATGTGCCGTATCTGAAATAGGAATTGTTTTAAGCCTTACTCCGTCGTCAGAATACTCTGGATTTTCAAGCCACGATGAAACATTTCCCATTCCTGCGTGATATGCCGCCGCAACTGTTTCGGTTATTGCATATTCCTGCTGAAGCAAAGAGAGAAAATATGCACCGTACTTTATTGAAATTTCAGGTTCAAACAAATCATCAAAAGAATAATCTTCACCTGTTTTCATCAACAGCCAATCAAAGGTGTCTTCCGTAATCTGGGTAAGACCTCTTGCACCGACACTTGAAACTGCTTTCGGGTCAAAACTGCTTTCAGTATTGATGACCGAATAAAGAAGAATTTCACTTATTTCATATTCTTCTGCATATTTTTCAACATATTCGGAATATTTTCTCGGATACAGATATTCGAGTGCAGTATCATATATTATTCTTCCGCTGAGAAAAACAATAACAGCAACAAGACACACTATCAGAAAATTGACAAGCTTGCTTTTCTGTTCTTTTTTTGCCATTACATCACCTGCCCGAGATATTTACTGACAAAGCCTTCAAGAGCTTTTTTTATGTCAGTTTTACCGTCATTGACAACTGTGAATTCAGATTTGAGTGTATAGAATTCATCGCTGTGCTGCATACTCATTCGGCTTTCTGCCTGCTGCTGAGTAATGGAATCACGCTCCATTATTCTTTGCATACGCATTTCTCCGGGGGCAATTACGCTTATAACGGTGTTGCAACATCCGTCACCTTTTGCCTCAAAAAGAAGAGGTGCATCAATAACTGCAGCCAAAGCTCCGTTTTCAAGAGCTTCAAGACATCTTTCCCTTGCAATTCTGATTATTTCGGGATGCATAATCGAATTGAGAAGAGTCTGTTTTTCTTTTGATGCAAAGGCTCTTTCTGCAAGAAGCTTTCTGTCAAGCACTCCGTCCGGACTGACAATATCATTGCCGAAATTTTCACCAAGCACTTTCAGAAATTCGGAATTATCAGCTGTCAGCTCTCTTGCGACTTTGTCTGTATCGCACACGTAACAGCCAAGCTCTGTAAGATATTCGGAAACAAAACCTTTTCCTGCACCTGTGGGTCCTGTAAGACCGACAACGGGTCTTTTTATTGCATCAATGAATCTGAATGCGGCTGCTCTGTAAAGTCTGTTACAAACCGCAAGACCTACTCCATCTTTTGACGGTGCACGAGAAAGAACCTTTTTTGCACCTTTTTCGTCAAGTTCACGAAGAGCATCAAAAAGTCTCTGAGCCTGAGAAAGAGAATCTTTTTCACTGCCGAATGTAACAGTTATTTTGTCTGTAAAATTATCCTCTTCACCTTCAAAACACATAACGGCATCAAAATCGGAGTTATTTGCATAAGCGGCAAACTCCTGCAATGTGCCCTTTACTATATATATCTGCGCATCGGGAGAATAATGCTTGTATTTCATTCCCGGTGACTCAGCTTTTTCATCTTTTTTCATGGGGTTGAGCACCGCATCGGCAACATTCACTTCACCGAGCACTTCACGGAGCTGTTCAAGTGTTACACCGCCGGGACGAAGAAGCATAGGTGTTTCTGTTGCAAGAGTTATAACTGTTGATTCAACACCTACTGCACAATCTCCGCCGTTGCAGACAGCATCTGCTCTGCCGGTCATATCAGCATCCACATGGTCAAAACTTGTGGGGCTTGGGAAACCTGAAATATTTGCAGAGGGTGCCGCAAGAGGACATGACAATTCAATAATTTTGTTTGCCACGGAATGAGAAGGCATTCTCACGGCAACAGTATCAAGCCCTCCGCTTGTTTCGTCGGGAATTTCAGGACGTTTGGGAAGAATTATAGTAAGAGGGCCGGGCCAGAATTTTTCTGCAAGCAGTTTTGCAGATTCGGGCACTTCCCTTGCAATTGAATATATCTGCTCAAAGTCAGAAATATGAACAATCAGCGGATTATCCTGAGGTCTGCCCTTTGCCTCAAAGATTTTCTTCACGGCTTCACCGCTGAAAGCATCTGCCGCAAGACCGTAAACCGTCTCTGTGGGTATGGCAACAATACCGCCGTTTCTGAGAATCTCAGCAGCAGTCTTTATATCTTCAATATCTCTGTTTATATCAAAAGTTTTTAATTTAAGAGTATTTTTCATAATTTTTTCACTTATCTGAATATATCTTTCTCACAGCGGATACCTGATGACTTCCCTATGACAAATATTTCAAAATATCATATAAAATCAACACCGAATGTGTTCCGAAATTACGAATTACGAATTACGAATTGCGAATTACGAATTATTTTTCATCTTCTCCGCTGTATCTGCGGTAATCAGAGCATCAATAACCTCATCAAGGTCACCGTTAAGAATAGCATCAAGCTTATAGAGAGTAAGGTTAATTCTGTGGTCTGAAACACGGCTCTGAGGGAAGTTGTATGTTCTGATTTTTTCACTTCTGTCACCTGTGCCGACCTGAGAACGTCTTGCACCGTCAATTGATTCCTGCTGTTTTCTGCATTCTTCATTATAAAGTCTTGCACGAAGAAGTTCAGTTGCTCTGTCTTTGTTCTGGTACTGGCTTCGTTCAACCTGACACTCAACAACAGTACCTGTGGGAACGTGAAGTACACGTACGGCTGAAGATGTCTTATTGACTTTCTGACCGCCCGCACCGCTTGCTCGGTATGTTTCATAGATAAGGTCTGCCTCGTTGAGTTCAAATTCAACAGCCTCAGCTTCGGGAAGAACAGCAACCGTAACGGTTGAAGTATGGATTCTGCCGCCTGACTCTGTTTCGGGAACACGCTGAACACGGTGAACACCGCTTTCAAACTTGAATCTTGAGTATGCCCCCTCACCGTTGATCATAAAACTGATTTCTTTTATACCGCCAAGCTCTGTTTCGTTAAGATTGAGAACTTCGGTTTTGAAACCTTTTGTTTCGGCATACATTGAGTACATTCTGTAAAGATCGTAGGCAAAGAGTGCACTTTCTTCACCGCCTGCACCGCCACGGATTTCAACTATAACATTTCTGTCGTCATTGGGGTCTTTGGGAAGAAGAAGTATTTTAAGCTCTTCAAAAAACACATCCATATCTTCTTTTGACTGTTTGTATTCTTCCTCAACCATTTCCTTAAAATCCTTATCAAGACCGCCCTCAGACAACATTTCCTTTGCTTCATTGAATGAATTTTCGGCAGACTTGTATTCCCTGTATTTTTCAACAATGGGAGTAAGTTGTTTCAGCTCCTTCATAAGAGCTGTGTATTTATTCATATCAGAAGCCACATCACCCGAGCAGAGCAACGCATTGACTTCTTCAAATCTTTTTTCAACAGTAATAAGTTTGTTTAACATACTTCCGCTCCGTTTGAATATTATCTCAATATATAATAATACAACTATATATAAAAAATGTCAAACAATAATTTAATGCACAATTGCACATTGTACATCATTTATTGATTATCTTCAAAAATTAAAGAAAAACAGAGAAATCAAGAGCTAAATTAAAAAAGTGAATCATTTTTGACCTTTTTTGACCTTTGACAAGAAAGTCAGAAACAGTTATACTGAAATCACAAGGTCAAAGAAAGTCAAAGTCAAACTTCTGCAGACCTGAAAAGGAGATGAAAAATATGAGTATAAGCAATGAAATCGCAGGAATGCTCCTTGCAATGCTTGAGGAAACAGGCAGAGCTGAAATACAAAGAAATGATTTTGCTCAGAAACTCGGTTGTGTACCCAGTCAGATAAATTATGTCATATCATCACGATTCACCCCTGAAAACGGATATACAGTTGAAAGCCGCAGAGGCGGTGGCGGGTATATAAAAATCACCCGTATAAATTATACGGCAAAAGAACAAATGCTTATGCATATAATTAATTCTGTAGGCGACTCAATCGGTGAACAATCAGCAAGAAATATTGTAATAAATCTTAATCACAATGAAATTCTTTCGGCAGAAAAGTCAAAGCTTATTCTGGCAGCACTGAATGATGCGTGTTACAGATCTGTACCTCTCGAATTCAGAGGCAGAATCAGAGCAGCAGTTCTTAAACAGTTATTACTTGCAAGCAGATAAATTATCTTATTAAAAAAGGAGAGATACATTATGTTATGTCAGAATTGCGGAAAAAATGAAGCAACAACACATCTTAAAAGAATAATAAACGGCGAAAAAGCCGAAACTCATCTTTGTTCACAGTGTGCATCTGCACTCGGATACGGTTCCATATTCTCAGGATTCGGTCTTAACCTCGGTGACCTTTTCGGCGGATTTTTCGGTGAACTTCCCGTCAGCAAACTTTCAAACAGAGTTATCCGCTGCGAAAAATGCGGTTGCTCTTTCGATGATATCGTAAAAAGCGGCAAAATCGGTTGCAGCGATTGTTACAAGACTTTTTATGATAAACTTCTGCCGTCCATTCAGAGAATTCACGGCAAAACAGAACATCAGGGCAAATTCCCCATGGGAGCAGGTGAAGAGGTCAGATATGCCCACAAACTTACTGAGCTGAAAGCTGAACTCAACAAAGCCATTGACGAGCAGAATTTTGAAAAAGCTGCAATGCTCCGTGACGAAATCAGAGCGATGGAGGGATAAACAATGAACAAATGGTATACAGCAAAAGGTGAACACAACGACGTTATTTTAAGCACAAGAGTCCGTTTTGCAAGAAATCTTGAAAACTTCCCTTTCCCCTGCCGTCTTGATGCCGACGGAAAGGAAGCAGTCTGTATGACAGTCAAAGAAGCTCTTGCTGATGTTTCGGGCATAAAGCTTCATTATATTGATATGAATGACCTTACCGAAAAGCAGGCAGTAGGTCTTGCGGAAAGACATCTTATAAGTCCCGAATTCACATCGGGCGGAAAAGGCAGAGCTTTGCTTCTTTCAGACGACGAATCAGTCAGCATTATGCTTTGCGAAGAAGACCATATAAGAATTCAGGTAATCAAAGGCGGTCTTGACCTTGAGGGTGCTTATGAACTTGCAAACAGAATCGACGATCTTCTCGATTCAAAACTGAAATATGCATTTGACGAAAGAATCGGTTATCTTACACAGTGCCCCACTAACATCGGTACAGGTATGAGAGCTTCTGTTATGATGCATCTTCCCGCACTTTCAAAATGCAATCAGACAACAAAACTCAGCTCAACCGTCAGCAAACTCGGCCTTACAGTCAGAGGCTCTTACGGTGAAGGCACAATCGCAAAAGGCGATATTTATCAGATAAGCAATCAGGTAACACTCGGTATTTCAGAAAAAACTGCTCTTGATAATCTCAAATCAATTGCAATGCAGGTTGCAACTCAGGAGCGTGCGGCAGGCGAAGAGTTTGTTAAAAATGTAAGCATTCTTGACAGAATCACAAGAGCATACGGAATTCTTTCATCCGCAAGACTTCTCAGCACAGACGAAATGCTTGATCTGTTTTCATGGGTCAGACTCGGCTCTGTTTACGGTGTGATTGATGCTGATATTCAGAAAATAAATGAACTTACCGAAACAATGCAGGCGGCAACACTTGCAAGCACAAACGGTGAACACCTCTCAAGCGATGAACGTGACGAAATCAGAGCTAAAACAGTAAGAGAGAAACTGTTCGGGAAATAATAATTCAGCAGAGCAGAAATTAATTGATATATTATGTAGGGAGCGATGCCCACATCGCTCCGCAAAGTTTGCAATAGTCTTAAACGGACCGATGTGGGCATCGGTCCCTACAGAGAATGTGCAAAAAAAATCCACCGTGCATTATACATTTTGCATTGTGAATTAAATTATTGTTAGAAAGGATTGACAAGCCGTGTACAAATTCACAGGTTTCAATGAAAAAGCAAATGTGGCGTTGAACAATGCTGTCAATGCCGCAGAAGACCTCGGCCACACCTATATAGGCAGTGAACATCTGTTGCTGGGTCTGTTAAAAGATACAACATCATCTGCATATGCAATTCTCATTTCAAGGGGTATAACTCCGCAGAAAGTTGAAGATGCAATCAGAAATTCCGTGGGAGTGGGAATGCCGACCGAGCTTTCTCATGAGGACTTCACTCCCCGTTCAAAAAACATTATTGAGCTTTCAATAGTTATTGCAAAATCGGCAGGTTTGCCTCTTGTGGGTACAGAGCATATTCTTCTGGCTATTCTCAGGGAGTCTCAGAGTTTTGCCGCAAGAATCATTGCAAAATCGGGCATTTCAGTTTATGAAATCACAAACGACATTGCTCGTGCCGTTTCAGGTGATACAGCAAAAAACCACACTCCCCACAAACAGAAAATGAATTCAAAAACGGATACTCTCGAAAAATTCGGAAAAGACCTTACCGCCCTTGCAAAAGAAGGAAAAATTGACCCCGTCATCGGCAGACAGCAGGAAATTGAAAGAGTCACCCAGATTCTTTCTCGACGCACAAAAAACAACCCTTGTCTTATTGGCGAGCCGGGTGTAGGAAAAACTGCCATTGCAGAAGGTCTTGCATTACGCATTGCAGAGGGCGAAGTGCCTGAACTTCTAAAGGGTAAAAGGCTCATTTCCCTTGACCTTACAAGTATGGTTGCAGGCACAAAATACAGAGGCGATTTTGAAGACAGAATCAAAAACACAATAGAAGAAGTCTGCTCAGCAGATGATATCATTCTGTTTATTGATGAGATACACACTCTTGTGGGCACAGGTGCGGCAGAGGGCGCAACCGATGCGGCAAACATTCTCAAGCCGTATCTTGCAAGAGGAGAGCTTCAGGTAATCGGTGCAACAACTATTGAAGAATACCGCAAAAATATTGAAAAAGATGCCGCACTCGAAAGACGTTTTCAGCCTATTCCGGTTGGTGAACCGTCAGAGGCAGAGGCGGAAGAAATTCTCAAGGGACTTCGTGACAAATACGAAGCACATCATAAAGTCAGAATCACAGATGAATCAATAAAAGCTGCAGTAAAACTTTCTGCACGGTATATCGGAGACAGATTCCTTCCCGACAAGGCAATTGACCTTATCGACGAATCAGCATCAAGGGTAAGACTCAAAGCTTTTACTCCTCCCGAAGAAATCCGTCAGCTTGAAATAAAAATAAGTGAGCTTTCGGCAGAAAAAACATCTGCAGTCAACTCTCAGGAGTTTGAACGTGCCGCTTCATTGCGTGATGAGGAAAAGGAATTGCAGAAAAAACTCGCTGAAGAGAAAGCAAACTGGGAAGAAAAGCAGAGCCGCATTTCAGGAGAGATAGGCGAAAATGATATTGCAGAAATTGTTGCCTTATGGACGGGTATCCCCGTAAGTCAGCTCACAATGGAAGAGAGTCAGCGTCTTCTGAATCTTGAAAAAGAGCTTCACGCAAGAATTGTCGGTCAGAATGAAGCCGTAACAAGCGTTGCAAAGGCAATAAGACGTTCAAGAGT
>JAZUCO010000062.1:0-3344 GCA_045639185.1 Acutalibacteraceae bacterium | reverse complement strand
CGCATCCTTCTTCTCACTGTGCTTCTCAATGTTTATTGCGGTTGCCTGGGAGCTTTATGAATTCACTATGGACAGAGTTTACGGCTATCAGCTCCAGACCTCTCAGGTGCTGTCCGAAATAGGCCTCAGAGATACAATGGAGGATCTTGTATGCTGTGTTGTCGGCTCGGTGCTGGGTATGTTTGCAGTTGCCTTTTACAGAAACGGCATCATCGGCGGTAAAAACAGAAAGCAGCTCAGGGCAGAGGTTGTTGCCCGCTCAAAGCAGGACAGAAAAGAGGAGCTTGAATTCCTCGGTATTGAATAAAACAAAAAACGGTGCAGAGCGTTTTGCTTTGCACCGTAATTTTTTATGAATTCAGAAAAAGAACAAAAAAACAACCACCCTTTTGGGTGGTTATCTGAGTTTCGGCATCGCCCTATCTTCCCGGGCCGCTTCCAGCCAAGTATTGTCGGCACTGTAGAGCTTAACTACTGTGTTCGGGATGGGAACAGGTGGGACCTCTACGCCATAGACACCGAATATTCTGTTTTGTCTGTCCGGTTTTTCCTGACGACATTGCATATTATAGCACAGAAAATCCATTTGTCAACCCCTTTTTTCAATTTTTTTTAATTTTTTTTAATTTTTTTCAAAAAGGGGTATTTTCTCATTCTTTTACAAGAACTTTGACGATTTCTCCCACATATATATCGTGGTAATCATTAGCCTTGTAGCAATCGTTTATTGCGCTGTCATAAAAGTTCTCAGGCTGAAGAATTGTCTTTGCACTCTTTTTGCAAAGGAACACCATTTCAGCTTCACCGCAGAAAACAAAATCACCATCTGTTTCAGGTGTAAGACCTGTTTCGCTGAACTTGTCGTAATCTCTTCCGCTTTTTCTTCCGAAGAATGTAAGCTCTTCTCTGTTTTTACCACCGAAGAAGCTGAGTGTGAAGTAATCACTCTTTTCGCAGAATTCATGAGTGTATCTCTGAGGTCTGACAAATGCAAAGGCACAGGGTTTGCCCCAGAGTTCACCTGTTGCACCCCAGGAAACAGTCATACCGTTGAAGTCTGATTTGTCACCTGCTGTGAGAATTGCCCAACCCTCTGAAAAGAGTGTAACGGGGTTTATGCTGAGTTCGTTAATTGATATCTCTTTGAAATTCATTTTAATCACCTGCCGATATTATATATATGAAATGTTGTTCTTGTCAAGAACCCGTGAAAAGAATGTTGAATTATTACTGATTAAATAGTATAATAACAAATAAATATATAATTACATATTATTACGGCAGGAATGTTATGAAAAAATTCAGATTCAGAAACGGAAGTTTTGCTTCTGACAATGCACCCATTGTGATGGGAATACTCAATGTCACACCCGACTCATTTTCAGACGGGGGTGTGTTTTTTGATGCTGACAAAGCGGTCGCACACGCATTGCAGATGAAAAAGGACGGTGCACATATTATAGATATAGGTGCTGTGTCCACAAGGCCGGGAAGTGATTACGTTTCACCCGAAGAAGAGTGGGAGAGACTTCGTCCCGTACTTGAAAGACTCAGCAAAGAGGATATTATCATTTCTGTTGATACTTTCAATCCCTCAACGGCAGAATCTGCACTTTCCTCAGGAGCACATATTATAAATGATGTAAGCGGAGTGTTCAATTCCGAAATGGCAGCCGTTGTCAGAAAGTATGATGCCGGCTGGATAATGACTCACACCTGCAATGTGCCATCGGGTACAAAAAAGGAATATCCGAACGGTGTTGTGAATGAGGTCAACAGTTTCTTTGATTCATTTATTGAAGATTGCATCAATGCGGGACTCAGCAAAGACCAACTCTGCATTGACCCGGGGTTCGGTTTTGCAAAGGATACGGCAGATAATGTTGAACTTCTCAGGAATCTTGAAAAAACCGTCCGTGAAGATGTTGCATACCTCACCGCTCTTTCAAGAAAACGATTCATCGGTGAATTGACAGACGCTTCGGAAACTTCAGACCGTCTCGCAGGTACACTCGCTGCGGATATCATTGCAGTGCAGAAAGGCTCCGATATTCTAAGAGTCCATGATGTGAGAGAAACTGTTCAGACAATCGCTATATATAATAGTATTAAATAAAATATATATAAAGGAACCACTATATATGGATAAGATAATAATTAAAGATCTTAAATTATATGCATATCACGGAGTTAATCCGGAGGAAAAAATTGAGGGTCAGAATTTTGTGTTTGATATTGAGTGCTCGGCAGATTTGTCAGCGCCTTGTGAAACCGATGATGTGAATGATACCGTCAGCTATGCACATATCATAAAACTTGTACGCAAAGTTTTTACAGCGGAGAAATATGATCTGCTTGAAAAAGCTGCTCAGGTTGTTGCGGATGCAATTCTCGAAAATTTCGATAAAATAGAAAAGGTTATTGTCACCCTCAAGAAACCCGAAGCGCCAATGAAAGCAGATTTCGGATATGTTGCGGTGAAAATCAAAAGGGAGAGAGATTGATGAAAGCTGTCATCGGCATCGGCACTAATATAGGTAATAAACTTAATAATATAAAAGATTCCGTTTTGGCGCTCGGGCATCTTCCCGATACAAAGGTCGAAAAGATTTCATATGTTTATGAAACTGAACCGTGGGGATTTACCGATCAGGATAATTTCTATAATGTGTGTGTACTTGTTGAAACTGAACTTTCACCGGTAGCATTGCTCGGTGCCTGCCTCGGTATTGAAGCAGCATTCGGCAGAGAACGTCCTTTTAAGAATTCACCAAGGGTTCTGGATATGGATCTTCTTCTTTATGAAAACACTTCATTGAATGAAAAGGAACTTACTGTTCCGCATCCGCTTATAGGTGAAAGAGCCTTCGTTCTTGTGCCGCTTAAAGATATTCTTCCTGATCTTGTTTTTGATGAATATAATTATGCGGAATTCTATGAAAAATGTAATAAAAACGAAGTAAAAAAGGTTTTTGATATAAAAATCTGATGTTTTTACTTTCTTTTGAAATAAGTGTTGACACCTCAAAAACCTCGCAATATAGCCATTATTAGGATGAAAGAGGGGTGTAAACACACGGTGCCGTTTGAAAGAAGTCGGCAAAAAAGAAAAAAAAGTGTTGACATTTAGAAATTGCTGTGGTATTATAAGCAAGCGCTCGAGAGAGAAACACAAAAACGAAACAAACTTGAGAGCAAAAACATGAACCTTGAAAATTAAACAACGACGAGATAAAAAAGGAACCCTGAGATTTTTTTAGTAAGTTTTAATAAAAACTTGCGACAGTAAAATCTGGAAAACAGATTACAAAATGTCAGCAATGACGTAAGAGCGAAAGATTGCT
>JAZUCO010000061.1:0-4270 GCA_045639185.1 Acutalibacteraceae bacterium | reverse complement strand
CAGAGTAAAGGGCAAGGAAAAATATCTTGCTCACACTCTCAATAATACAGTTGTTGCTCCTCCAAGAATGCTTATTGCATTCCTTGAAAACAACCTCAATGCTGACGGCAGCGTGAACATTCCTGTTGCTCTCAGACCTTATATGGGCGGCGCAGAAAAAATCGTTCCCAAAAACTGATAAAAGCAAAAAATATATCGGTACTGTGAAAACAGTACCGATTTGTTTTTATGCAAAATTAGTTTTTTACATCTGTGACCTTGCGGTCTTTTTAAGTGAAGCTGATGAAGCATTTGATTCATAGACTTCAACAACTTCTTCCATTCTTGCGATATCTCTCATTACTACATTGAAAGGTACACCCTTGGGAATTCTCAGGAAATAACGGCAGCAGAATTTCTTTGCTTCATCGTCATTTTCGTTGGGATTTACCGTTGTGCAGTCAAATGAAGTAACCATAACCTGCTTGCGGTCAAAGTAATCTTCAATCACAGGAAGAGCTGTATTCTTGTCTTCTGTGATAATTTCGATATATCTCATAGCTCTGTGTTTGATGAATTTATCTTCAAGAGATTTGAGTGTAACGGTTGCAAAGAGAATTGCGAGCATTGCAATGATGATGATTCTGAAATAGCCCATACCTATTGCAAGACCCATACAACCGCTTATCCAGACTGTTGCGGCAGTTGTGATACCGGTAACAACAGAGCCGTCTTTAGCCTTGATGATTGCGCCTGCACCGATGAAACCGATACCGGACACAACGCCTGATGCGATTCGTGACATATCAACTTTTGATGATGCGTCAAGAGCTTCGTTGCCCATAAGAGAATAACACATTTCGGCAGAAATCATTGTTGTGATTGCGGCACCGAGACAAACAAGAGCGTGAGTCTTCATACCTGCGGGGTGATTTGCAAGCTCTCTTTCAACACCGATACCCATACCGATGAGCACAGCCACCACAACTCTTATTACGACGTCAAGCCATGAAAGCTCACCGCCGAATAAACCTAATAAATATTCCATTAATTATCCTCCTATTTTTGTTTCGACAGCAACAGAAGTGAAACAATTGCCGCTGCAAAAGAAACTGCTTTAAGAATTATTATATATAAATTGCCGATCATTGCTGCAGAACCGAGGAACAGCGGGCATATAATGAGAAGTGCACACAGTGCAGACATAATGTAATTTACAAAGGGGAGTGTGTAAATTGCCTTGTTGAGTCTGAATGCTTTTCTGAAAAGATATGCAACCGAACCGATAGAACCGTCTGTAAAAACATCAGCAGGCAGAGCTGTTTCTGTTTTTATGTTCTTGTCTGTAAAATATGAAGCTTCTGCAGAGCCTGTTTCAAAAACTGAATCATCAGGCAGTTTGCATTTGCGCTTTATATAATCAGGTGTGATATTCGGGTCTGAAGAATAAATAACAATTTTGATTGAGTTTGCAGCAAGTGTTTTGAAAAATGCCGCAATACTTCTTTTGATATGATAACTGACGATAAGAAGCATAGAAAACTTTCCGTCTGTTGCAAGGTATAACAGCTTTCTGTCGCCTGTGAGGAATTTTTCTTCGTAGTTGTCTTTGGGGATATAGATGCCGTTGTCTTCAAGAAAATCTCTGCTTCCGAGAAGTACATCTGTACCGTCAACCATAGCTCTGATTCCGCCTGAAGCGAAAATTTCAAAGCTTTCTGCCTCGGGAATTTCAACACCGCTCTGGTCTGTAATCTGCTTCATTATATTCATAAGCGGAGAATGAGCCGCATTGATTGCTGCCGCACAGCAGAGAGATGCTCTCTGAGGGTCAATGTGACCGAAAGCCTTTACTCCGTGGATACTGCAGGCTGACTGCTCAATAATTTCAGATGCGTTGAATACAACAGCCTTTGTTTTTGTAAGCTCTGTTGCACAACGGTATGAAATGATTGAAGCATTTTTCTTTGCAAGGTCATTGTTTGAGTTATAGAGAAACAATGCTGCTGTGAAAGTATATGTTGAGGGCAGACATGTTATGATTATTGCACAGAATGCTGCTGCGCCTGTTGCCGCACTTGATGAAATTGCAGAAGCTGCAACAGATGAAATGATTGCAAGAATAAGAATTACAAAACAAGCCGCATTTGCTCCGAATGCTTTCGGTACGGCATTTGTGAGTTTTTTGATGAGTCCCGTCACAAAGTGAGTAGATGATGAATAACGCAATTCACCGTCATTACCTGCAAATTTTTCTTTCACAACACCGTCAATGCCGCCGTCAGATGCTTTTCGGAGCACAGAAATACTGTCTGTTGACAGCATACCGGTTGTAAGACGTGCATTGTTTGTAAGCAACAGCTTCGGCGCTGTTATTGCAGTGAGTGAAAGTATTGTACACGGTGCAATAATCTGCATAACCGTGTTTTTTGTGACAGATGCAACAATAATCTGAATCAGTGATGCAATCACAAAAATAACCGAAACTGCTGAAAGGGAGAGTTTGATTTTTGCAAGGTCTTTAAGTCCTTCAAACAGCTCTTTAAGACACACTGCGCAGGAAGCAATAAGGAAAATAAAGCTCATTGTGCAGTTGAGACCCACATTTTCACGGCCTGCAAGTGCAACGATTATAAACAGAATGCTGCCGAGAATGAACAATATACCCGTTTTGATGAGTGCGGAGCGTCCTTGAACCGCAAGCTTTTGCAAAACGGGATGAATGTCACTTTTGTTTGTGATTTCAAACAAAGGCTCAACATCCTGATGGAATTCTTTATCTGCAAGAAGGTCAAAAAACTTTGATTCTGATTTTTCTTCTTTCTGAATTTCTTCTGTCAGCTCTTCCGGGGCAGTTTCAGAAGCGTGATTTGTAACAATATCTTTTTCGTCAATGTCAAAAATCTGCTTCTGTTCGGCTTTTGCTTTTTTTCTGCTTTTTAATTTTCTGTTTTTCTTTTTATCCTGTTCTTCTTCAGGGAATTTGAACAGAGGGTCGAATGCAGGGAACGATAACTGACTGTCAGGCTCCATGCCTGCGTCATCAGCAGCAGTTCTTGCAATTGCCCTGAGTTTTTCTGATTTTCCGAAAGATTCGGGTGCCTGACTTCTGAATTCTTTGTATGCCGCTGTAAAGGGGTCATAATCTTCGTCTTCAATCTGACCTTCAACGGGAATGCAGATGTCTGTAATGCCTGATTCTTCAATAATATCAGCCATAGTCTGCTGACCGGGGAGCGAATTTACTGTCAGCTCTTCGGATTCTTCATTCTCCACAATCTCGGGCATTTCGGGAGTCAGTTCAAAACGTTTATTATAGCTCTCTGCCTTGAATCCGGAATCATCAGAAAAAATTCTTCCGCTTCGCTTTGTGCTTATCTGGTGCTCCGTGGCAGGATTCACCGTCATATGCGGATTGATTTCTTCACAACGGGATTCAAGAGGTGTTTCGCTGTCTCTTCTTTTAACGGGCTCTGCAACGGTTTTTGTTGCGCTTTTTCTGAGCCTGCTGCCGTAAAGAGAAACGAATTCATCATAAGCAACCTTTTGAGCCTGCAAATTATTCTTTTCTTTTTTTGTGCTGACTTTTCTTTCAGCCATTATATATCACCGTTAACCATTTCTTGTTTTTGACACTTCAAACATCAGGATACTTGCAGCAACTGATGCATTGAGTGAGTTTATTTTACCCTTCATGGGAATTGAAACAACAACGTCTGCGTTTTCTTTAACAAGTCTGCCTACGCCCTTGCCTTCTGAACCTACAATGATTGCAACGGCACCTGACATATCAGTTTCATAGAAAGGTTTACCGTCCATATCAGCAGCAAATACCCATACACCTTTTTCTTTAAGCTCGTTTATAGTTGCAACGATGTTTGTAACTCTTGCAACGGGCATATATTCGAGTGCGCCTGCACTTGATTTGCCTACTGTGTAGCCGAGGCCTGTGCTTCTTCTAGAGGGGATGATAACACCGTGAGCACCTGCAGCTTCAGCACTTCTGATAACTGCGCCAAGGTTGTGAGGGTCTTCGAGTCCGTCACAGATAATGATGAAAGGAGCTTCATTTCTCTCTTCTGCAAGAGCAAAAATATCTTCAACTGTTGAATATTCTTTTGCTGCAGCCACAAGGATAACACCTTGATGGTTGCTGTGACCGCACATAAAATCAAGCTTCTTGCCGTCAACTTCCTTAACGGGAATCTTCATTTCGATGCACTGCGCAACGATAGGGGAAACAGAGCCTTTTCTTTCACCCCTCTGAATCATAAGGCACTCTGCAGGTCTG
>JAZUCO010000060.1:0-11759 GCA_045639185.1 Acutalibacteraceae bacterium | reverse complement strand
GAAGGGGAATTCTGTGATCCAGAGGAAGTTGTAGCCGGGTTTTATGATGTCAAGCTTCTTTGCAACTTCGCAACGGAGTGCACCGAGGACTGAAAGAACAAGTGACTTCTTTCTGTCTGCAACAACAAGAACAACGTCGCCCTTTTCTGCACCTGCCTTGTTGGGAATTGCAGCCATTTCGTCTTCTGTCATAAACTTTGCGAAAGATGAAGCAATACCGTCATCTGTCATTCTGATCCAGGCAAGACCCTTTGCACCGAAGCCCTTTGCTGTTTCTGTGAGCTTGTCAATTTCTTTTCTTGTGAGTTTGCTTACAGAATTCTTTGCGTTGATAGCTCTTACTGTACCGCCTGCTTCAAGTGCTGATTTGAATACTACAAATTCGCTGTTCTTGACTTCTTCTGAAAGGTCAAAGAGTTCCATTTCGAAACGTGTGTCAGGCTTGTCTGAACCGTATCTGTCCATAGCCTCGTTGTATGTGAGTCTGGGAAGCTTTTCGGGGATATCAACATTGATTGCTTCCTTGAAAACCTTGTGGATGTACTTTTCAATCATTTCGAGAACATCATCAACGTCAACGAATGACATTTCAAGGTCAATCTGTGTGAATTCGGGCTGTCTGTCAGCTCTGAGGTCTTCGTCACGGAAACATCTTGCAATCTGGATGTATCTGACAAAACCTGCAACCATTGAAAGCTGCTTATAAATCTGGGGTGACTGGGGAAGAGCATAGAAGCTGCCGTTGTGAAGTCTTGAGGGAACAAGGAAGTCTCTTGCACCTTCGGGAGTTGACTTCATAAGCATAGGAGTTTCAATTTCGATGAATCCGTTGTCAAAGAAATAGTCTCTTGTGATTTTTGTAACCTTGTTTCTGAGAAGAATGTTCTTCTGCAGGTCAGGTCTTCTCAGGTCAAGATATCTGTACTTGAGTCTGTTGATTTCTGCTGTGGGGCAGTTTTCGATGATTTCGAAGGGAGGTGTTTCACTCTTTGCAAGAATTCTGAGTTCTTCAACTTCGATTTCGATTTCGCCGGTGGGAATTTCTGTGTTCTTTGCACTTCTTTCCTTAACTGTACCTACAACTGCAAGAACATATTCACTTCTTGCTGAAGATGCTTTTTCAAAAACAGCCTTGTCTGTGTTTTCGTCAAAAGCAAGCTGAATGATACCTGTTCTGTCTCTTAAATCGATGAAGATAAGAGCACCGAGGTCTCTCTGACGCTGAACCCAACCGCAGAGAGTGACTTTTTTGCCTGTATCTGAAAGTCTTAAATCACCGCAGTAGTCGGTTCTTTTAAGTCCCTGTAAAAAATCCATTATAATAATCCTCCTAATAATGCTGATGCATCAACATCACCGACATTGAAATCATCAACTGCCTTGTTGATTGACATATTAATAAAGTTGACTGCAAAATCTTCAAGCGCAACGGGAACTTCTGTTCCGTCTGCCATGCATTTTACATTCACAACACCGTTTGCAATTTCGTCTGAACCGAGAACTGCTGTGTAAAGAACACCCATCTTGTTTGCAAACTTCATCTGAGCCTTGAGTGATCTGCCTACAGTGTCAAACAGGCAGGCAACGCCCTCTTCACGGACTTTGATTGCAAGTTCTGCGGCTTTGATGTTTGCCTCTTCATTCATTGAAGCGATGTAAAGATCCACGGGATTTTCGGGAGGAAGCTCAATTCCTCTTGCTTCAAGAAGCATCATAAATCTTTCAAGACCTACTGCAAATCCGCA
Source organism: Acutalibacteraceae bacterium (assembly GCA_045639185.1). Classification (GTDB taxonomy): domain Bacteria; phylum Bacillota; class Clostridia; order Oscillospirales; family Acutalibacteraceae; genus UBA1081. The sequence goes on along the minus strand of JAZUCO010000060.1, from coordinate 10,014 downwards.
AGCGGGAACCTGAGGACCGCCAAGCTGTTCAACAAGACCGTCATAACGTCCGCCGCCGCAGACTGTGCTCTGAGCACCGATGGAGCCTGTAACAAATTCAAAAACAGTTCTTGTGTAATAGTCAAGACCTCTTACGATTGTGGGATTTACTGTGTACGCAATGCCCATTGCGTCAAGATAGTTCTTTACCGCATCAAAATGTGCCTGACAATCGTCGCAGATGTAATCGAGAATCTTGGGAGCATTCTCTGCAATGCCTGAACAAACGGGACTCTTGCAGTCGAGAATTCTCATGGGGTTTCTCTCAAGTCTGCCTTTGCAGGTTTCGCAAAGGTCGTCTATGTTTGAATTGAAATACTCTCTGAGTGCTGTCTGATAATTCTTTCTGCATTCGGGACAGCCGATTGAGTTGATTTCGAGCCTTAAATCATCAATTCCGAAGAAGTCCAAACCCTGTTTGCCAAGAGCGATAACTCCCGCATCAGCAGCAGGAGCAGCAGCACCGAAGCATTCAACACCGAACTGATGGAATTCACGGAGTCTGCCTGCCTGAGGCTTTTCGTAACGGTAGCAGGGAGTAACATAAGCGAGTTTCATAGGCATAGGCTCGTTGAAGAGACCGTGCTCCAGGAAAGCTCTTACGGCACCTGCTGTGCCCTCGGGCTTGAGAGTGATTGAACGTCCGCCGTTGTCTTCAAAAGTGTACATTTCTTTCTGTACAACGTCTGTTGTTTCACCGACTGAACGGTTGAAAAGCTCAGTATGCTCAAAAACGGGAGTTCTGATTTCTTTGAAACCGAAGTTGTTGCCGATTTCAAGCATAGTGCTTTCTATAAATCTGTTTTTGTAGCTGACAGAGGGAAGTACGTCACCCGTACCTCTCGCAGCTTTTGTGAGTAATGCCATAAAAATACCTCATATACATCAATAAGGCGACTTAAAGCCGCCTTAGTTTATTGTTTTAATTTATCTTACAAGTTCACGCCAGTCAAGGTCGCCTCTCTGAAGACCCATAATGAGACATTCTGCTGTAGCGATGTTTGTTGCCATGGGAATGTTATGAACATCGCAGAGTCTTAAGATGTCTGCTTCGTTGGGTTCGTGGGGTTTAGCATTGAGAGGATCTCTGAAAAACAGCAACAGGTCAATTTCGTTGCACTGAATTCTTGAAGCAATCTGCTGAGCACCGCCGTGAGCACCGCTCATAAACTTTGTGATCTGGAGACCTGATGCTTCAGAAACCATTCTGCCTGTTGTGCCTGTGGCGCACAAATTATGGTGACTCAGAATTCCGCAGTACGCAATGCAGAACTGTGTCATAAGCTCTTTCTTTGAGTCGTGAGCGATTAATGCAATATTCATTTGATGCACCGTCTTTCTCTTAAAAATCAATTTTTACGCATAAATAATAACACAAAATGTCGTGTATTTCAATAATTTTTTATAATATTTTATAATAAATATTAATTTATTTCAATTCTTTTAGTGCAAGAGGTATATTTTCACCCTGAATTCTGCCCGTAATGCGTTTCACTGCCTTTACGAAAGAACTTTTTTTATCGGGGAAAACAGCCGTTACACTGCTGAAAGGAATCTTTTTGTCATCGGGCACAATTCCGAGAAGTCTTACACCTGATTTGTCAATAACACCGTCAACATCGAGAAGTTTTGCTTTCATTGCCGCCTTTTTCACGAATCTGTTGATAACAAGACGCATATCTTCTCTGTCTATGCCGAGTTTTTCTGTTTCTGTTGCCGCAGCGGCAGCACATCTTACGGAAATCTCATCTGCCGTGGCAACAAAAATTGCTCTGTCTGCACATTTCACGGCTCTTCTGAGGTTTTCGTCAATACCTGCCGAAGCGTCAATGAAGATGTAGTCAAAAGTGTTATCAATATTTTTTACAATGTCAGCAAAAACATTGTCATCTATGATGTCGGGATAAATATCGGGCGAAGGGAGAAGACTGAGATTCTCACTTATTCTGATTATTGCATTTTCTGCCGTGCAGTTGCCCGATGCAACATCATACCAGTTGTTTATTTTTCTCTCAGACACGCAAAGCATAATGTCAAGTGCGCCAAGCCCCGTGTCGGAGTCAATCAGAAGCACTTTTTTGCCGTCTGATGCAAGAGCCTTGCCGAGAAATGCGGTGATTGTTGATTTGCCTACACCGCCTTTGCCTGAGGCTATAAGAATTTTTTCCGCCATTGTTTTTCCTCCGTTATCTGAGCAATTCGTTTGAGGGCTGCTGAGATGAAAGCTGATTTTTTGTGGAGAAGTAGTATTCGTAAATGTCTGCCGCAACAGTTGCTGTTGCAGTACCGCTGTCAACGTTTTCAATGATAACGGCAATTGCGATTTCAGGCTCGTTGAAAGGAGCGAATGAAATGTTAAGACCGTTGTTGCCGCTGTAAACCTGACCGTCAATAATCTTTTTGACCTGAGTTGTACCGGTTTTTGCGCCTACACCTTCTGTGATTTTTGAAAAGGCTGTGGTACATGAACCGGTTGTTGTAACAGCAAGCATACCCTGCTTTACAATGTCGATTGTTCCCTGAGAAATGCCTGTATTTTCAACAACTTCGGGTTTTGACTCCTGAATGATTTCATTGTTTGCGGAGTCCATAATGTATCTTACATAATGGCAGTTGTAACGTGTACCGTTGTTTGCGATTGTTGCCGCATAGTTTGCAAGCTGAATGATTGTGAAAAGGTTATCTGACTGACCGATTGATGCCTGGATTGTGTCACCCATCTGCCAGATTGAGCCGATGGACTGTCTGTAAGCACGGCCTGCAAGGATACCCTTTGACTCTGACAGCTCAACACCCGTTTTCTGACCGAGACCGAGCTTTGTGCTGTATTCGTTCATAACGTCAATACCGAGAAGCTGAGCCACGTTGTAGAAGAAGATGTTGCAGGACTGCTCAATTGCGGAAACAACATTGAAATTGCCGTGTGATTTAAGGCAGGAGAATGTAACATCGTAATACTGGAAAATACTGTTGCAGTAAAAACGTGCTTCGCTGTCGATTGCACCTTCCTCAAGACCTGCAATGGCTGTTGAAAGCTTCATTGTTGAACCGGGTTCGTAAGTACTCTGCAGAACACGGTTGATGAGAGGTGAACCGTCTGCTTTGAGAAGGTCGTTATAACTGTCAAAATACTCTGTAAGGTTATATGAGGGGTAAGATGCACTTGCAAGCACTTCACCCGTATCAACGTCAATAACCGCAACAGCACCTGCGGGAGGAAGTCCCGATTCTGATGTAAGCTCAAGAATTCTTGTTGCAAGAGCATTCTGTGCAACTCGCTGAAGACCTGAATCGATTGTAAGTGTTACAGTGTTGCCCTGACGGGGAAGAAGTGAATATTCTGTTGTGACATTGTTTGCGTTGTCAACACTTACTGTCTTTATACCTTTCTGACCTCTGAGATATGTTTCAAGGGCACCTTCAATACCGAATTTGCCCACATTGTCTGTAAGGGTATAAGCATTGAGTTTAAGGTTTTCAGCTTCAGTTTCGGTAATCTGAGTGTTTGCAAGCTGTTCTTCAAGAGTCTTTGTGAAAGAGTCATACTCCTCACCGCTGATTATACCCGTAATGCCTATGATGTGCGGTGCGAGAGTGCCGTCTGTGAATTCTCTGTAAGTTCTGATTTCTGTTTCAACACCGGTGAAGTAATCACTTTTTTCCTTGATGATTGAAACTGTTGTGTTTGAAACGTCATCTGCAAATGTGTAAGGAGCTTTAAGCGAATAACCCGTTCTCCACATTTCATACTGAACGGAGGCAATTTTTCTTGCAGTTACTCTGTCGTATTCCTCAAGAGAATACATTTCAATGAGTGCGTCAAGACAGTTTTCTGCCGTTGCGTAAGGATTGAGATTGAGCATATTCTTGTGCTTGAGAGCCTTGATATCGTTTGCTCTGTCTTCTTTGAAAACAAGCACGCCGTTGACATTGAATTCAAGGGGAAGATTATCTGTCCATTCCTCGTCAGCCTCTTCACACAATGCAATGAGTGATTCTATAATTCTGTTTCTGTCTGCCTGCTTTGTGGGGAAAAATGCGGCATTGAAGCGTATGCTGTTGCCCTGTCTGTTTGAAACGAGAGTCATACCGTTTCTGTCAAGAATTTCACCTCTTGCGGCATCAACAGCAATTTCGTATGTCTTCACGGAATTGCTTCCGTTCTGTTCGTTGTCTGCAATAACCTTATATGAAAGTATTGCTGAATAAATAAAAACTATTCCTGCAAAAATGAACAACAAAACAGTAGTTCTTTTGTTCAGACTTTTTCGTTTCAAAGACTTTTCACCACCTTTTTGTCAGTTGCGGTGCATATAATACGTACAAGATAATAGATTATGAATGATGATGCAACCGTAATAACTGCCGAGGGCAGATAAAAGCCCAGCAGTTTGCCGAATCTGTAGTCACCCACGGGAATATAAATTGTAACAAACCAGTATAAAACGGCATGGATGAATACCGTGATGAAACAGATGCAATATTGAGTTATGAGTTTGTTGCGCATAATAAAATGCACAAGTGTGCCTGTTACGGCACCTGCAAAAGCAAGATAAAAAGCGTGAAAACCGTCAGGCCCTGCGCTGCATACGTCCCAGAATGCACCTGCGGCAAAACCGTAGAAAAGACCTGCAATTTCACCCTCTGACATTGCTATTGCAATAACAAGAGGTATAAGGACAAAGAACCTTGCACCGAAAATGCAGGGCAGGATTCCGTCTGTATTCTGAAGTGCCGCAAAAATCAGCACAAGCAGAAACAACGATATTCTCTTTATGTAGAGGGGGAGTCCTTCAAAACGAAACATAGTTTTTCACCGGTTATCTGCTGTTATTCTTCGCCTGCAAAGGCTGTGATGATAAATACATCGTTGAGTGAACGCACATCAACTGCGGGTTTAATGGTTGCGTAAACTGAAATATCGGCATCTTCTGACTTGAGAGCCGTGATAGTGCCTACGGTAAGGTCACGGGGGAAGATTCCGCCAAGACCCGATGTGCACACAATACCGCCTACCGTTACGGCAGTATCCTTTGAAAGACCCGAAAGTTTGCAGAGTCCTTCGTATGAGAGAGCGGCAGTTGTGTTTGAATAGCCGTTTTCTCTTGATTTGATTTCATAAACGCTTATGTTGAGAGTGGGGTCAAGAATTGTTTTTACAATGCAGGTTGTTGCGCTGACTTCTTTTACAAGACCTACAATGTTGTTGCCGTAAATTACGGGGTCGTTGATTTCAACACCGTCAACAGATCCTTTGTCGAGGGTGAATGAATCATATATATCTGCTGTGTTTCTTGTGACGATTGATGCGGAGCAGAATTCAAAATCGGGATTCTCTTCACGCACATTGAGGAATTCCTCATAGGCTTTGAGTTTCTGCTTTGTTCTTTCATAGTCAACAAGCTGTTCGTTGTAGATAACAGCTTCGCTTTCAAGCTCTTCAATTCTGTCTTTGTAAACCGAAGAAGACACAAAAGAGCTTTTCCAGTCGGCAGTTTTTTCTGCAATGAAAGTTGCCGCTTTCTGCACGGGTGTGTAAATTATACCCGCAGCACTTGTGAAAGGTGATGTTGCATTGCTTGTGAAGGCAGCAATGAACATTCCTGCAAGCAGAGCCGCAAGAACACACAGAATTATTTTGAATCTTGTGCTTTTGAAAAAGTTTTTCATCTTTTTTATACCTCAGATTTATCAGAGACCGAGAATATTCTTTTCAAGACATCTGCCTGTGCCCAGAGCCACGCAGTCAAGAGGGTCTTTGCTGATTTTTACAGGCATTTTTGTTACCTGAGAAATAAGTTTGTCAATACCTCTGAGCAGAGCACCGCCGCCTGTCAGGGTGATGCCTCTGTCAAGAATGTCTGATGCGAGTTCGGGAGGAGTTTTTTCAAGAGTATCGCATATCATATCAATAATCTGATTCACACAGTCAGAAACGGCCTCGCGCACGTCTGAAGATGTGATTTCAACATTCTTCGGCAGACCGTCAATGAGGTTTCTGCCCTTGATGTTGATTGCCGCTTCACCGTCATAGGGGAATGCGGAGCCGATTTTGATTTTTATATCTTCTGCAGTTCTTGCACCGATAAGAAGATTGTGTTTTCTCTTGATGTAAGCGATGATTGCTTCATCCATATCGTCACCGCCGACTCTTACTGAGTTGGAAGCAACAACGTCACCGAGTGAAAGCACGGCAACTTCGCTTGTGCCGGCACCGAGGTCTGCAACCATTGTGCCCACGGGTTCGCTGACGGGAAGCCCTGCACCGATTGCCGCTGCCATAGGAACTTCAATAAGGCTTACATATCTTGCACCTGCATTTCTTGCAGCGTCGTGAACGGCTTTGCGTTCAACTTCCGTAACGCCTGAGGGAATGCAGAGAAGAACTCTTGCTCTGTTGAAAGGAGAATTGCCCTGAGCTTTCTTGATGAGTGCTCTGAGCATATCTGCAGTCATTTCATAGTCTGCGATAACACCGTTCTTGAGGGGTTTTTCCGCAGTAATAGAACCGGGTGTTCTGCCTATCATTGTTTTTGCTTCGGTACCTACGGCAACAACCTTTGAGGGAGTCTCTCTTACATCAAGCGCAACAACAGAAGGCTCTCTGAGTGTGATTCCTCTGCCTTTTGTGTAAACGAGTGTGTTTGCCGTACCGAGATCTATACCGAAATCCTGTGAAAATAACATAAATATCACCTTGAAATTGAATTTTTGTTAATTTTGAATCAGAATTTATCGGGATGTTTACAGGAATTAAATTAAAGCTTGTAGGGGCGTTAATCTAACGCCCGATTGTGAGCTATGCGAACAATAACGGCTCTGCCGTTGCTTTTTCCTTCGGAAAAACACACTTTGTGTGCGGGCGATGAATCATCGCCCCTACGAGTGGTTTATCCAAACACCTCGATAAATTATTATTTGTCTGCACACTAAATCACTTTATTATAGCTTTTATTTATAAATAATACAAGTATATTTTATATTTTTTTGTAAGAAATTTTATCATAAAATCTTAAAAAACACTTGAAAACCGCAGTATTGCGTGATATAATGTTTAACGTGATAGTATGAATTACTTGAGCGAGGGCTTCCTCGCTCTTTTGTTTTGCTATTAAGTAAATATTATCGGAGGTATAAAATTGGCTGAGAAGAAAAATACGGTTGCTGTTGTATGGGATATGGCAAAACCCTTTGCAGATGAGCTCGGTCTCATTCTCTGGGATGTTCGTTTCCAGAAAGAGGGCGCAAACTGGTATCTTCGCATTTTTATTGACAAAGAAGGCGGAGTTGACATTGAAGATTGTGTAAATATGAGCCATGCAATAGATAAACCCCTCGATGATCTTGATATTATTGAGCAGAGCTACAATCTGCAGGTTTCATCAGCAGGAATCGAGCGCGAACTCATCAGAGATGCTCATTTCGAAAAATACGTTGGTGAAAAGATAATGCTCAAGCTCCCCAGAGCTGTTGACGGAATGAAAGAATTCCACGGCATTCTCGAAAAGTATGAGGACGGTGTTCTCACTCTCGCATACGGTAATGACAAGACTCTAGAAGTCAACAAAAAAGAGACTTCCTGGGTAAAAGCCGATGATTTCCCCGGTTTCAATTAAGTAATAATTTTCATATATACAGAAAGGATGATCAGCAAAATGGATAAAGAATTTTTTGACGCTGTGTCTGCGCTCCAGAAAGAGAGAAATATGTCTTCAAACGCAATTTATGATAAAATTGCAAACGCTCTTGTGATCGCAGCAGGCCACAATTACGGAACAAAAGAAGGTATTTTCTGTGATATCATTCCCGAAGAATACTTCGTTCGTCTTTATATGAAGAAGACTGTTGTTCCCACAGAAGATGATGTTATGGATCCCGCAATTGAGATCTCTGTTGATGAGGCTCAGAAATACAGATCAGGTGCAATCGCAGACGATGTGGTTGAAATCGATCTTGAAATCAACGATTTCGGCAGAATTGCCGCTCAGACAGTTAAGCACGTTCTCCGTCAGGGCATCAGAGAAATTGAGCACGAACAGGTGCTTCAGGAGTTCCAGAGCCGTAATCAGGAAATTGTTACTGCAACAGTAAGAAATATTGACAATAAGACAGGCAACCTCACACTTGAAATCGGCAAGTCAGAAGCTCTTCTTCCCAAGAATGAACAGATCCCCGGTGAAAAGTTTGAACTCGGTCAGCTTATCAAGGTTTACATTGTTGACGTAAAGGGCACAGAAAAGGGCCCCAAGGCAATGATTTCAAGAACTCATCCCGGTCTTGTAAGAAGACTCTTCGAGCAGGAAGTTCCCGAAATTTTTGACGGCACAATTGAAGTCAAGGGTGTATCTCGTGAAGCAGGTTCAAGAACAAAGCTTGCAGTTTACAGCAAGGATGCAGATATCGATCCCGTAGGCGCATGTATCGGTCAGAGAGGCGCTCGTGTAAGCAAGATCGTTTCTGTTCTCGGCGGTGAAAAGATTGACATTGTCAAGTACAGTGAAAATCCTGCAGAATTCATCGCAGCAGCTCTTGCTCCCGCAGAAATCCTCAATGTTGAAATCATCAGCGATGTTGTTAAGTCATGTCAGGTAACAGTACCCGATACACAGCTTTCACTCGCTATCGGTAACAAGGGTCAGAATGCACGTCTTGCAGCAAAGCTTACAGGCTGGAAAATTGATATCAAACCCGAAAGCGGTTTCTATCAGCCCATGATTCAGTTATAATTTGAAATAAAAGCAATAATGCATTATGCATTAAGTTACGGAGGTCTTTTCTTTGCAGAAAAAAGTACCCTTGCGTAAGTGCATCGGCTGTAATGAACAGAAAACAAAAAAAGAGCTTGTAAGATTTGTAAGGTCACCCGAGGGTGATGTGAGTCTTGACCTTGTGGGCAAGAAATCAGGCAGAGGAGCTTATATATGTCCCTCTGCAGAATGTCTCAAAAAGGCAAGAAAGTCAAAAAGGCTCGATAAGATTTTTGAAATGTCGGTACCCGAAACGGTTTACGATGAAGCAGAAAGGTTGCTTAAGGAAAATTGACAGATAAATTTTTTAATGCGATGGGGCTTGCTCGCAGAGCGAGAAAACTCTGCATCGGCCACGACGAAGTCAAAACATCCGTCAGAAGCGGCAAGGCAGTTCTTGTTGTTATGACCTGCGATGCATCAGAAAGACTTCAGCGTGAGATGTCAAATCTCAGCGGTGAAATTCCCCTTATAAAGACAGATGCAACCATGCAGGAAATGGGCATTTATATCGGCAAAAAATCAGCAGTTTTCTCCGTCATTGACGATGGACTGAAAAATCTTATATTATCAACAATTCAATAAGGAGGACTCAATATATGGCACAGGTAAATAAATACAGAGTTCATGAAGTTGCAAAGGATTTCAATGTCAAGAGCAATGGTGTTATAGAACTCCTCGGCAAATATTTTGAAGATCCGAAAAAGCATCAGACAGCTCTCACAGATGAAGAGCTTGACATAATTTTTGAAACTTTCACACAGGATAAGGCTGTAAGCAGTTTTGATGAATATTTCAAGGTAACTGCTGAAAAGAAGCCTGAACCCAAGGCAGAAAAGAAGGCTGAAGAACCTGCAAAGGCAGAAGAAAATGCTCCCGCTGCAGAAGTGAAAGCAGAATCAAAGCCTCAGGACAAGAAGCAGGATCCCAAGTCAGCTAAGCCTCAGGATAAGAAGCCCGCTCCCGAAAAGAAGGGCGACAACAAACCTTTTGAAAAGAAGGGTGAAGCAAAACCCTTTGAAAAGAAGGCAGACAAAAAGAATAACGACACTCCCATTCAGGCAAGAACAAAGGGTGATAAGCATACTATCGATACAAGAGGTTCAAACATCGACCTTGAAAAGTATAACGAGAAGTATGATGAAATCGTTCCCGAAAATGCAAGAATGAAGGACAGAGATACTGCAAAGAAGCAGAAGATCAACCAGAAGTCAAAGCAGTACCGCAA
>JAZUCO010000059.1:0-15141 GCA_045639185.1 Acutalibacteraceae bacterium | reverse complement strand
AACTCACAACGACGGTGTTTTCCGTGCTTACACAGATGAAATGCGTAAGGCAAGAAAGTGCCACGTTATCACAGGTCTTCCCGATGCTTACGGCAGAGGAAGAATCATCGGTGACTACAGAAGAGTTGCTCTTTACGGTATTGACAGACTTATTGAAGAAAAACAAAAAGACAAGAATGCCCTCAGTGAATCAACATTTGATGCAGATAAAATCAAACTCAATGAAGAACTCTTTCAGCAGATAGCATTCCTTGGCAAACTCAAGGAAATGGCAAAGATGTACGGTTTCGATATCAGCGAACCTGCAAAGAATGCAAAAGAAGCAGTTCAGTGGACATATTTTGCTTACCTTGGCGCTATCAAAGAGCAGAACGGTGCAGCAATGTCTCTCGGCAGAGTAAGCACATTCTTTGATATCTATTTTGAAAGAGATATTGAAAACGGGATTCTCACAGAAGAAACTGCACAGGAAATTATGGATGATTTCGTCATCAAACTCCGTGTTGCAAGACATCTGAGAACTCCCGAATACAACGAACTTTTCGGCGGTGACCCGATGTGGATTACAGAAGCTGTAGGAGGTATGGGTGAAGACGGAAGAACTCTTGTTACAAAATCAAGTTTCCGTATGCTCAATACTCTTTACACACTCGGTTCATCACCCGAGCCCAACCTTACAATTCTCTGGTCTACTCAGCTTCCCGAAAACTTCAAGCGTTTCTGCGCAAAGGTTTCTGCTGATACAGACTCAATCCAGTATGAAAACGACGATGTTATGCGTCCTCATTACGGTGATGATTATGCAATTGCCTGCTGTGTTTCTGCAATGAAAATAGGCAAGCAGATGCAGTTCTTCGGTGCAAGATGCAACCTTGCAAAGCTCCTTCTTATCGCAATCAACGGCGGTTACGATACAACAAGCGGTATGCATATCGGTCCTCAGATGGATGTTATGGATGCTGACAAACTCGATTTTGACAAGGTAATGGAACGTTTTGACGTTTATATTGCATGGCTCAGCAAACTCTATGTAAACACAATGAACGTTATTCACTATATGCACGACAAATACTGCTACGAAAAGACACAGATGGCTCTTCACGATACAGATGTTGACCGTCTTATGGCTTTCGGTATTGCAGGTCTTTCAGTTGTTGCTGACTCATTGAGCGCAATCAAGTTTGCAGATGTTCTTCCCGTAAGAGATGCAAACGGATACATTGTTGATTTCAACACAACAGGTGAATTCCCCACATACGGTAACGATGATGACAGAGTTGACCTTATCGCAAAGGATATGGCTCACCGTGTTATCACAGAGCTTCGCAAGACTCCCACTTACAGAGATGCAACTCACACTCTTTCTGTTCTTACAATCACATCAAACGTTATGTACGGTAAGAACACCGGTGCTACTCCCGACGGAAGAAAGGCAGCCGCCCCCTTTGCACCCGGTGCAAACCCCATGCACAACAGAGAAAAGAACGGAGCTCTTGCATCACTCAATTCAGTTGCAAAAATCAGCTATGATGACTGCCGTGACGGTGTTTCAAACACATTCTCAATCACTCCCGAAGCTCTCGGCAAGAATGAAGAAGAAAGAATCTCAAATCTTGTGGGTATTCTTGACGGTTACTTCGCAAAGAAGGCTCATCACATCAACATAAATGTTCTCAACCGTGAAACACTTATGGATGCTTATGAAAATCCCGAGAAGTACCCCAACCTCACAATCAGAGTTTCAGGTTATGCGGTTAACTTCAACAAGCTTTCACGTGAACAGCAGAGAGAAGTTATCAGCAGAACATTCCACGAAGCAATATGACAGGCAGGATACACTCTTTCCAGTCTCTCGGCACAGTTGACGGCCCCGGCATAAGATATATTGTTTTTATGCAGGGCTGTAACCTGCGTTGCAGCTGCTGTCACAACCCCGACACCTGGGATATGAACGGCGGCACTGAGTACACAGCGGAAGAAATTCTTTCAAAAGTGCTTCGTTTCCGTGAATATTTCGGTGAAAAAGGCGGAATCACAATTTCAGGCGGTGAACCGCTTCTTCAGGCAGATTTCTGTGCAGAGCTGTTCAGACTTTGTCACGAAAACGGTATCAACACCTGCCTTGACACATCAGGAAGTATTCTCAGCGACAGCGTGAAAGAACTTCTCAGCCATACAGACAGAGTACTGCTTGATATAAAGTACACAGAAGACAGTCTTTACAGAGATTATGTGGGGTGTTCAATGGCAAAACCCCTTGAATTTCTTGAATTCCTGAATGAAAAGAAAATACCCGTCACTTTAAGGCAGGTTATTATTCCCACCATCAACGACAATGAAAAAAACATTGCCGCTATGAGAAAAATCATTCAGAGTAATCATTGTATTGACAAAACAGAACTTCTCGCTTTCAGAAAAATCTGTCAGGTCAAGTATGATGATATGGGAATTGAATTCCCGTTCAAAGATATCCCCGTGCCTGACAACAATCTGATGAAAAACTTAACAGAAATGATAAATGCTCCCGTATAAACGGGGGCATTTTCCGTTTACTGAGCAAAAACAACCGAACACCTGAAACACATTGCAATCAGAATTCAGATACTGTAAAATATGGCTGTAAGGAGGTGGTCAGATGAAATGTACCATTGAAATAAACGAGGACAGAGAAGAGGAAATTATTATATATGCAAAAAAGCGTTCAAGGCTCATTGACAAACTCGAAGACCTTGCAACTCAGGACGATTTTGAACTGACGGGTTACAGAGAAACTGCCTCAAAAATTCTTGAATTATCAGAAATTTTCTTTTTCACAACAGAGGATAACAAAGTCTTTGCCGTCACGGAAAAAGAAAAGTGGCAGCTTAAAACAAGGCTCTACAAAATAGAAGAAAATCTCCCGTCCTCATTTATAAAAATAAATCAGTCCTGCATTGCAAACATAAAACATATAGACCGTTTTGAATCAAAGTTTTCAGGTGCAATGGCAGTAATTTTCAAAAACGGTGAAACAGATTACATCTCACGCCGTCAGTTGAAACTCATCAAAGAAAGGTTAGGTTTATAGTATGAATAAATATGTTAAATCATTTTTACACAGAGGGCTTATTTTCGGCGGTTTCGGTCCGATTATAACAGGTATCGTTCTTTTCATTATCTCCTTTTTCGCAGAAGTAACACTCTCAGGCACAGAAGTTTTTACAACAATTATTTCAACATATCTTCTCGCTTTTGTCCACGCGGGTGCATCTGTATTCAATCAGATTGATCATTGGCCGATTGCAAAATCTTTGCTTTGCCACCTCGGTTCACTTTACATTGTGTATTCATTATGTTATATCATCAACAACTGGATACCCTTTGAAATGAAAGCTTTTCTCATTTTCACAGCAGGTTTTGCGGCAATCTATTTCACAGTGTGGGCAATTGTCTTCATCTGTGTTAAATCCGCAACAAAAAAAATGAACGCAAAGCTGTAAAGGCTTTATTTTATCTTCAATATGTGTTAAAATACGCATGAGGTGATTCCTTATGCGTATTATGACTTTTAATGTGCAGCATTTTCTTGATTATCAGAATAAAAAAATTGATTTTGACCTTTTTGCAGACTTTATAAAAGATTGCAATGTCGATATCTGCGGACTAAACGAAGTGCGCGGTGAAGGACCCGTTAACGGATACACCGACCAGCTTAACACGGTTGCAGACAAGCTCAGTGCTGAGAGATATTTCGGTGAAGCAATAAAAGTCAGAGGCACAAGCCCTTACGGAAACGGAATAATTGCAAATCGCCAATTCAACAGCGCCGAAACAATAAAAATTCCCGACCCGAAGATAAAATTCCCCTGGCGAAGCTATGAAACAAGATGCGTAATCAGAGCTTCTGCAGATTTTGACGGCAGAGAAGTTCTGTTTTTTGTGTGCCATATGGGTCTTTCCGGCCAGGAAAGGAAAAATGCGGTACAAACTCTCTGCAGACTTCTTGACGAAACAAACCTTCCTGCTGTTGTTATGGGTGATTTCAACGACACTCCCGAAAAAGCCATACTCACTCCCCTCTTTGACCGTCTGAGTGATACAGATAATGTTGCAGAAATAAAAAATCTGCCCACTTACCCCTCTTACAATCCTGATGTCAAAATTGATTATATGCTTTACAGAGGTCTTGAGTGCAAAAATGTATGCACAGTGAATAAAGTCGTGTCTGATCATTTGCCTATTATTGCCGAATTTTCTTTCATCTGATCTTTTGCTGTTGACATATATTTCTGTTTTATTTATAATAATGTTATTATAAAGGAGGATGTTTTGTATGAAAAAGAGATATACAAAAATCGTTTCATTCGTTCTTTGTTTTGCTCTTATTTTCTCCTGCGGTTCAGTTACAGTTTTCGCAGAAGATTCAATGGGTGAAGCAATCGGTTCAACAATTTCAAAAGGATTTTACAACACACTCAACAATATTGTTGAAAGTCTTGTAAGCCTTATCTGCAAACTTTATCCCAACCCCGCAGACTGGAAACCTCTTTCAGAATATGATTCTGAAGAAGTAGGCTTTATGGAAGGCCGTGAAACATATCAGACTCAGGCAGCAGACGGTGCTTACTGGAGTCTCGGATATTCAAGCCGCAGCGTTCTTCCCGAAGACGTTGAAGGCGGCAACTACAACCTCGGCAGAGACCTTACAAACAAGATTGCTCAGGGTGTTTATGACGACCAGAGAATCCGTGTTGCAGTTATCGATGATAACAGCGGTGAAGGTGCGGTTGTTCTCGGCGCAATTGACTGTCTCGGTGTAACATCAACAGACGTACGTGAAATCCGTAAGGCTGTTATTGCTTACTGTGAAGAACAGGGCATCAAGGTTGCAAGTATCAACATTTCTGCAACTCACGCTCATTCAGCTCTTGACACTCAGGGCGTAAGCACAGGTTTTGCAACAAAGCTTCTCTTAGGCTTTATGTATAACGCAATGGGCAAAACAGAATCTGTTCCCGGAATGGAAACAGCAGATTACTTCAAGCAGTATTTCGTTGCACAGTCAATTGAAGCTGTAAAGGAAGCTTTTGCTGATATGGAAAGCGGTAAGCTCTACTTTGATGAAATTGATTTCAGCGACTTCATCAAGGATAAGAGAGAACTTATCTCAAAAGAAGATGTTCCCGCAACAGCAGCTCTTTACTTTGTTCCCGATTCAGGCAGCGAAGCTACATACATTACAGATATCACTTGCCACGCAACATCATTCAGCGCAGGCAACGGTCTTGTAGGTTCTGACTACATCTACTATATGGATCAGTACATCAAGGAACAGACAGGTGCAAACCTTGTTATGATTCCCGGTGCTGTAGGTCAGATGTCAAGAGAAATTGAAGTTGACACAACAGGTATGACAGAGTGGGAAGATATGGGTGCTTCTGCAAAGGCTCTCGGTACAGAATTCGGCAAACTTGTTCTTGCTGCTGACTTCTCAGAAGAACTTTCTCCCGTTCTTAACGCAACTCACAGAGAAATCTTCATCACTCCCGAAAACAGCATTCTTGTTCTCGCTTGTGAAATCAGACTTGTAAACAACAAAGTGTTTGTTGACGAAAACGGCAATGCTCTTATGCCCTCAGAAATGGGTTACGTTGAATTCGGCAACAGATTCGGTCTTGCACTCTTCCCCGCTGAGCTTTACCCCGAAGTATTCTGGGATGACGAAATCACAAACGGCACAACCTGGGACGATGCAACATGGAACTACGACAGCCTTACAAATGCAGTTGAAGGCGTAACAATCTACCCCGTAAGCATCACAAATGACGCTCTCGGTTATGTTCTTACAGACAACAACTTCGCATTTATGGGTCACATCATCGGTGAAGAAATCGCTGACGAAGTTCTTTCAGTAGGTAAGCATATGGGTTCATTCCTCGTTGAAGAATACTATGCAATGCTTGACGACCTCAAATAATTTGCTGTAAAATAAAGATAACCGTGCAATCTTAGGATTGCACGGTTTTTTATTGAGTAATTATTGTATTATTTGTTAATTTCAGGCTTGTCACTTCTGCCCACAAGATAATCAATACTGGTATTATAATAATCAGCTAACTTTATAACAAGAACAAGAGGAATTTCTCTTTCTCCCCGTTCATATTTTGAGTAAAGAGACTGGTCGCAATTCAAAATCTCAGATATCTGTTTCTGCGTAAGGTCGTTATCTTCACGAATATCTCTGATTCTTAATCTCATTTGTATCACCAAAAAAATTATACAATAGGACATATATTCCTATTGACTTTTAGGACTATTAGTCCTATAATTCAAGTGATAGCATATGCATAATTATGAAAGTTATAATGCATACACTATATAATTTCAGCAAAGGAGATTTCTTATGAAAAAAATTATGTCTGTCATTCTTGCAATATCAATTATTGCAACAATCTTTTCAATGTGCGGATTAACTGCGTTTGCAAAAACATCCGGTACTTGTGGTGAAAACGCATACTGGAATTATGATGAATCAACAAAAACAATAACAATAAGCGGAACAGGAGCAGTCCATTCAGGTTTGGCAGGTTGGAACGAATTAGATGCAGAAAATGTAATTGTTGAAGACGGATTAACTTATATCGGCTTATTACGTTGTAATTCTATGAAATACTTAAAAATTGCCGGATCTGTTAAATGCATTACCGACTACGCAATTTACGCTAATGAAAACCTTAAAGAAATTGAACTCGAATACGGTATTGAATCATTAGAAGTTGGTCCGTTTGCAAGCAATCCTGCTCTTGAAAAAGTAAATATCCCCGGAAGTGTAAAAACATTTATGGGTTGCACTTTTTCATATTGCTCTTCTTTGAAAACTGTAATTCTGGAAGAAGGAATCGACATAATAACTGAAGCAATGTTCTTAAATTGCACTTCTCTTGAATCAATAACAATTCCCTCAACAGTGAAAAGAATAGACGGAGATGCATTCAATGGTTGCACATCACTGAAAGAAGTTACAATTCCTGAAAATATTGAAACAATAAATATCAGAGCGTTTGAAGGTTGCTCAGCTTTAACAGAAATAAATATCCCCGAATCAACAACTCAGATTCTGAACGGTGCATTTAACAACTGCTCTTCTCTCGGAAAAATTTATATCAACAATAAACATTGTCTGATTGAAACCAAAGATACAATTCCTGAAAATGCTGTAATTTACGGATACACAGATTCTTCAGCGGAAAAATATGCAGAACAGTACGGACGTGAATTTGTTGCTCTTGATGATGACATTATCTCCATATTTATTCGTTTTATCAGAAGTTATATTGATTTTATAAAATCACTTTTCAACTATTTCTTAAAAATGATATAAACATTCAACCCTTGCAGAAACCTGCAAGGGTTGTTTTTTAATATCAATCTTTATTTATTTTACTTCTATTCTGAAAAGTCTTGCTCCGTGTGGATTTACTTTTGCAGAGAATTTATCGGTTGTCACTGTATATTCAGTGTGTGACCACATATCGTGGATGCTGTATTCAATTCCGCCTATTGAAATATCTGTAACATCAAAACTGATTTCTCTTGTCTTTTCATCTGTGTTGAAAAGTGCAACATACTTGCATTTGTCACCGTTGGATGTCCAGATAATTTCGCCTTTGCCGTCAGTTTCTTCACGGCTGAACTGTCTTGCACCGTATGAATTTTTAAGCATTTCAATAAGTTCTCTGTTCTGAAGAAGTGAAAGTGTGAACTCATCATTTTCACGCATTTCTCCGCCCATCATAAGAGGAGAACGGAAAATTCCCCAGAGAGTCATCATTGTAATCTGCTCATCGTGAGTGAAGCGTGTATAACGATTTCTGTATTCGGGTTTTTCTTCCGTCTTCTGAATTCTGCCGAGAGGAAGCATATCACAATCCGGCCAGGCACCGGGCTGAACATATTCCTGCCAAGCATAACAACGCTCAAACATAGCGTGAAGCTTACTCCACTCATCCCAGAAATCGCCCGTCATACGCCACAAATTTGCATTTGCTGCAAGGTGTTCGTGCTCCCATACGGGTGCAGGACCGGGAGAAAGGCTAAGCACCATATCTCTGCCGCAGTTATCAATTGCCTTGCGGATCATTTCGATTTCTTTTCTTGCAGAATAGGGATTATCGGGATACATTTCTGTGTTTGCAATATCATCACACTTGATGTAGTCCACATCCCAGGAAGCGTAAAGCTCAAAGATTGAATTGTAATATTCCTGCGAACCTTTTTTGTCTGCATAAAGCCCGTACATATCAGGATTCCATGAACAGATTGATGAGGGGCAAGCAATATCTCTTGCGGTTACACCGTCGCACTTGATTTTTGTATTACGGTGTGCTGCCTGACGGGGAATACCTCGCATAATGTGAATGCCGAATTTGAGACCGAGTGAATGGATATAGTCGGCAATGGGTTTGAATCCCTTGCCGCCTGCTGAAGAGGGGAAACGTTCAACACTGGGAATAAGTCTTGAATATTCATCCATACAAAGCTCTGCAAAATAGTGGTAATAAAAACTGCTTGCTGTGGGCTCTGACCATTGAATATCGCAGACAACATATTCCCAACCGTATTCTTTCAGATGCTCTGCCATATAATCAGCATTTGCAAGCAACTGTTCTTCATTTACAGCGGCACCGTAACAGTCCCAGCTGTTCCACCCCATAGGAGGAGTGGGTGCTATTTTTTTGTGCATAAAGATTCACCCTTTAATAATTTTTCTTTACCTTTTCTTCAAGCTTTTTCGGAACAGAAATGTTGTGAAGTCCGTCAAGGAACTTTCTGAAAAATCTGATGAATTTATAATAGGCTTCGCTTCTTGCTCCGTCCTTGCTGAGGATTTCGGAACCCTCTTCGAGAGCCATATTGAAGAAATAAATCATTTCATATTCATAGGTTGAAAGGTCCTTTTCGTCAAGAGTAATAAAACCTGCACCTCTTGAAATTGCATCAGAATATGCCTGACAGCCGACTGTGGGAACATTGACAATATCAATTCCCTCATAAGTTGCAGTGAAGTCGTTGACATGGTCGTGGCCGTGGAAAGTGGCAATGACATCACCCATACTCTCGATTGCGTCCCACTGACCGCCGTTTACACGGGGAGGTGAGCAAGGCTCAAGTATAATACCTGTGTGTCTGTTGAAGAATGGCACAGGGAAGTAGGTTGTCCCGTCAATTGTGTAATCCTTGCCCATCTTAAAGGGAAGACGGGGGTAAATTGCTTCGTAAGCTTCAGGCATAATGATATGCTGGAAAAGCAAGGATGGTACAACCTCTCCTCCGTTCGCTTTTTTAAGCTCTTCGGCTGTGGTTTTATACCAGTCGATCTGATCCTCTCTGACATAATCGTAGCCACCGACCTCTTTGTCGGGGTTTGTTGAGCCTGAGTCAAAAAGCCAGAGGTTGAATGCAGTCTTTTTACCATCAGAGGAGAGAATAGGAAGATTGCAGTTGCCGCAACCGTACATATCGGGGGATGTGTCTGTTGTCAGACAGCCGAATTCCTGATAAAAGGCGAGAAGCTTTTCCTTAGAGGTTTCTCTTTCACCGTCGTGATTGCCGAAAACTATAGCATAAGGCACATTCTTTTCAACACAGGGTGCAACTATTTCCTTTACGGCTTTGTATTCCTCCTCGTCACCGGTGGCAACAGTCTGGTCACCAAGGAAAATGACAAGGTCGGGTGTGTATTTATCAAGACATTCATGCATCATCTGAAGAGTTGTTTCTTTGACAGGGGAAACATCCTGAACATCGGCAAAAATCATAATCTGAAATTTACCGTCATCACCAAACTGAAGCTGAGTTCCACCTTCGGCAGAAATAAAAACGGATGTTGACAGAATAATCATCAGAACTGCAAGAAATGAGCATAGTGCTTTTTTTATATATTTCATAAATTGCACCTCTTTTTGTTATATAGTTTAATTATAATTATTAAGCAAAAAAAGTCAAACAATAATTTAGCGAAATGTTTGCAGAAATTAAAATAAAGCTTGTAGGGGCGTTAACCTAACGCCCGCTGCGAAGCAGAACGGCTCTGCCGTTTAATTTTCCTCAATGAAAATGCACTGTCGTGCCGGGCGATGAATCATTGCCCCTACAATATATCATTTAATTTCTGCTGTGCGATAAATTATTGTTATTCTTTACAAATCACTTGAAATTTTTTGATATAACGGGGGTTGTTTTTGTTGCAATAAAGCTCATAAAGCTGTTATATTCTTCAGCATTGGCAAAAGAAGAAACAGGAATAAGATATGCACCGATAGTACTGTTGAATAAATATATCATTTTTGAGTTAACCAGATATACCTGAATGATTGAGCTATATTTAACTTCTGTTCGTGTTTCGGGTGATTCCTCAACAAAGAAATCGTTATAAAATTCCATTGTTGCTTCAGGTGTAAAGGGCACTTTTGCTTTTTTCATCATTCTTTTACAATTACACTTTGTAACAAAACGCATAAATGGTTTTGTTACAAAATATACGATTACACTAAGCACAATATCAACGATAAGTGCAAACCATTCGATATTTTCAAAATGCGAAAAAAGCACTCCCAGCAACCACGTCCACAACGGGATTATTGCCAATAATATTCTTGCTTTTTCAAATTGTTTTTTTCCGTAAGGGGTACAAAAATTGACAAATAAGTTAAAATCAAGATAATCTTCATTACTGAGTTTTGTTTTAATACGATATAACATACTTTTACCTCATTTCAATCTTATTCTTTTCCACAAACTCAATACATCTTTTCCAGCTATGACGGGAGAAGAAGTGTTTTGAATGGATTTTGAAGTAGCCGACTCTGCCGTCGAGAAGAGCTTCACCCGTGGGCAGATAATCTTCCGCATCGTCAATACCTTTCAGGCCGTCTTTTTCCCAGGCAGGAGAAGCCGCAAGACAGCAGAGTTGCTGAGATTCGGGATCTGCCCAGAAATCCATATCGCAGGAGCCGATTATAACATATCTCGGTGCAATTGCTGCAAGGAGATAATGCTGGTCAAAAATATCTGACTGATTTTCTTTTGTGTGTCTGAAATAATTCTTGCAGAACCAATAGGGGAAGTTTTCAACAATGTCTGAAATATTCTCACCACGGAGTTTCAGGTGTCTGTCGAGGTGTTCTTTCATTTTTCCCGTACTACCGTGAGCAATTGAGTCACCTGCACAGCCTGCCGCATTTGAAAAAGCAAACTTAAAACGTTCATCAAGCATTGCTGTGTAAAGAGCTGTCTTGCCGAGTCTTGAATGACCCGAAATCACCACATTCTCTACATCTGTTGAGGGCAGAGTGAGAGCATAATCAAGCACACGCATTGCCGCCCATGCCCAGATACCGATTTTACCGCAGGTTGTGTTGTCTTTCTGCCCGTCGGGAAGAAGCATAGGCGCAAGACCTGTTGAAAAATCACCGTCATCAGAAGAAACATCCTTGTAGCAGAAAAGAAGATAGTCTACATTGTATTCACTCATTTCCTCACGGGGGAAATAATGAGATTCTGCCATCTGATGAAAATTATTTATAATTATAAGCGGCCTTTTTTTGCCGTCATTGTGCAAAAGTCGGTCAATACGGAAGCTATGACTCTTTTCACCGATGTTTATTGTCATTTCAACAAATGAAAACTCAACTTCACCACAGCAATAACGGTCTTCAATAACAGTCGGCTCAGAAACAGAATATGTAAACGGTACATCGGGCAGATAACCGTAAACTTCCCTCTGCATTATATCTTTCATCTCTTCCCCTGACCTGAGAGGGGGAAGATTTCTTTCTTTCAATAACTGTGATAACATAAAATCACCTCTTACATATTATACATTTATAATACACCTTTCAGGAGATAAGTCAACACAAAAAAAATTGCACCATCACAAAAGACGGTGCTTTCTTTTATTTGATTCCGTATCTGTTGCAGTAATTAACAACAATATTCTTGAAATGATCGTTTCTGAAATTATTTTTGACATCGCTTATGTCAATATACAAACCAGCCATCAGATTCTGAATGATTGCCTCTGCAAGAAACGCTTCAAAAATATAATCATCAGAAAAAGCCTCTTCAATATCGGTATTAAGCTCTGTATTTATACCTTTGATTGCCGCACGGTAAATGAGATTTTCCTTACCTAAATAGTCACCTGAATTTTTAAGGCAGACAAGACCTTTTTTAAGGTCAGAAACGGTGCATTTGCCTTTGTACTCCACAACATTTTCACCACCTGAAAGGATATTTTCAATTGTTGTTTCAAGAACTTTTGCAAGGTCAGGCAGAATGGTAACATCAGGCAGAGTTTCGCCTCGCTCCCACTTACTTACAGCCTGAAAGGACACTCCGAGTCTTTCACCAAGATCACTCTGAGTAATTCCCTTAGCCTTTCTCAATGCAGAAATCTGCTGTCCGACTTTTTCTATGTTCATTATATAGCCTCCATTTCTTTTCTTGTTTCATTATAACGATAATCAGACAAAAAAGAAATAACCTGATACTTGAATTTTTGAAGAATGTTTTCAACTTGCACAGAAGATACAACAAAGGCGATGTATCGTGTGATACATCGCCTTGTTTATTGTTTATCTGAATTAATAAACTTTTCTTGCTGTGTAGCCTGTATGAAGGATTTCGTGAGCCTTGTGGCTGTTGGGAGCACCGAAGAACTCGTCATAAACAGCCTTAACATCGGGATTGAGATGTGACTTTCTGAGAGGAAGGTTCTTATCGTCTTCATAAAGACCTGCAGCACGGAGAGCTCTTACATCGTAGTTATTGATAACTGATGCGGGCTGAATGGGCTGCCCCCCGCCGTTTACACAGCCGCCGGGACATGCCATAACTTCGATGAAGTCATATGACTTTTCGCCTGCCTTGATCATATCAAGGAGTTTGCCTGCATTTGCAGTACCTGACACAACTGCAACCTTGATTTCGTTGCCTGCGATTGTGTAAGTTGCTTCCTTGATGCCTTCTGTACCACGTACGTCTGAGAACTCGAGCTTTTCAAGTTCTTCACCTGTGAGTGTTTCGTAAGCTGTACGAAGAGCAGCTTCCATAACACCGCCTGTAGCACCGAAGATTGTACCTGCACCTGAACCGAGTCCGAAGGGAGCGTCGAATTCACCGTCGGGAAGCATATTGAACATAATGCCTGCCTTCTTGATCATTCTTGCAAGTTCACGAACTGTAACAACTGCATCAATATCTGCAAGACCTTCAACTGCTGTGTGATCCATTCTTTCTGCCTCGAACTTCTTAGCTGTACAGGGCATTACGCTGACAACAAAGATGTTCTTGGGATCGATGCCTTCCTTCTGTGCATAGTATGTCTTTGCAACAGAACCGAACATACCCTGAGGTGACTTACATGATGAAAGGTTGGGAATCATTTCGGGATAGTAGTGTTCGCAGTACTTGATCCATCCGGGTGAGCAAGATGTGATAAGAGGAAGATTTTCCTTCTTTGTATATCTGCCGAGGAACTCTGTTGCTTCTTCCATAATTGTAAGGTCAGCAGCAAAGTTTGTGTCAAATACCTTGTCTACGCCGAGAGCACGGATAGCTGAAACCATCTTGCCTGTTACAACAGTACCGATGGGGTAACCGAACTCTTCACCGAGACCTACTCTTACTGCGGGAGCAGTCTGAACAAGAACAACCTTTTCAGGATCGTTGATTGCATCGAATACTTTCTGAGTATCATCTCTTTCTGCAAGAGCGCCTGTGGGACAAGCTGTGATACACTGACCGCAAGAGATACAAGCAACATCGCCAAGGTCGTAATCGAATGCACAACCGATAGCTGTATCAAAGCCTCTGTTGTTTGCACCGATAACAGCAACACCCTGATTCTTTTCACATACAGCTACGCAACGACGGCAAAGGATACACTTTTCGTTGTCACGAGTCATATGTGTTGCTGACTTATCAATGTCATACTTATTTGTAACACCTGCGAAAGCAGATGTATCTTCAATACCGTAATCTGCGCAAAGCTGCTGAAGTTCGCAGTTGCCGCTTCTTACACATGAAAGACATTCTTTCTTATGGTCTGAAAGGATAAGCTTGAGAGTTGTCTTTCTTGCTTCAATAACTTTGGGAGTATTTGTGAAAATCTCCATACCCTCGTTAACGGGGAATACACAAGCTGCAACAAGGCTTCTTGCGCCTTTAACCTCAACAACACAGATACGGCAAGCACCGATAGCGTTGATTTCCTTGAGATAGCAGAGTGTGGGAATATTTATACCTGCAATTCGTGCAGCTTCAAGAATTGTGCTGCCGGCAGGAACGGTATATTCTTTACCGTTGATTTTTACATTAACATCAGCCATTTTATCCGTTCCTCCTTATTTCTTTACGATTGCTTTGAACTTACATTTTTCGATACAAGCTCCACACTTGATACACTTAGCAGGATCAATAACGTGAGGATTCTTGACTGTACCTTCGATTGCACCGACGGGACATACTCTTGAACAAAGAGTACAACCCTTACACTTATCTTCGATAATTGTGATTGTAAGAAGATTCTTACAAACACCTGCAGGACATCTCTTATCAACTACGTGAGCGATGTATTCGTCCTTGAATCTCTGATATGTTGAAAGAACGGGGTTGGGAGCTGTCTGACCAAGACCGCAGAGAGAGTTCTCTTTGATGTAATGGCAGAGTTTCTCCATTTCATCAAGGTCTTCGAGAGTACCGTTGCCGTTTGTAATCTTTTCAAGGATTTCATAAAGTCTCTTTGTACCGATACGGCAGGGAGTACACTTACCGCATGATTCGTCAACTGTGAATTCAAGGAAGAACTTAGCGATATCAACCATACAGTCTGTTTCGTCCATAACGATAAGACCGCCTGAACCCATCATTGCACCCTGTGCAACAAGGTTGTCGTAGTCGATTTCGATATCAAGCATTGAAGCAGGGATACAACCGCCTGAGGGGCCGCCTGTCTGAGCTGCCTTGAATGCTTTTCCACCGGGATCACCACCGCCGATAACTTCAACGATTTCACGCAGTGTTGTACCCATGGGAACTTCAACAAGACCTGTGTTTGTGATTTTACCACCGAGTGCGAAAACTCTTGTACCCTTTGATTTT
>JAZUCO010000058.1:0-2830 GCA_045639185.1 Acutalibacteraceae bacterium | reverse complement strand
ATGGACGGGTATCCCCGTAAGTCAGCTCACAATGGAAGAGAGTCAGCGTCTTCTGAATCTTGAAAAAGAGCTTCACGCAAGAATTGTCGGTCAGAATGAAGCCGTAACAAGCGTTGCAAAGGCAATAAGACGTTCAAGAGTCGGACTCAAAGACCCCAAAAGGCCCATCGGCTCATTCATTTTCCTCGGCCCCACGGGTGTGGGCAAAACCGAACTCTGCAAAGCACTTGCAGAAGCGATGTTCGGTGACGAAAATGCAATCATCAGACTCGATATGTCAGAATATATGGAAAAGCACACAGTTTCAAGGCTTGTCGGCTCTCCTCCCGGCTATGTGGGATTTGAAGAGGGCGGTCAGCTCACGGAAAAAATCCGCAGAAAGCCTTATTCAGTTGTTCTTTTTGATGAAATCGAAAAAGCACATCCCGATGTTTTCAACATGATGCTTCAGATTCTTGATGACGGTATTCTCACAGATTCTCAGGGCAGAAAAGTCAGCTTCAAAAACGCAGTTATCATTATGACCTCAAATGTGGGTGCAAAACTCATCACGGAAAAACAGTCATCAATGGGCTTCACAACAAGCGGTTCAATGTCCTTTGAAAAAATTCAGGAAGCTGTTACGGGTGAACTGAAAAAGACTTTCAGACCCGAATTCATAAACAGAATTGACGATATAATCGTATTTTCAAGACTCTCAAAAGAAAACATCCGTGAAATTGCAACAAAGCTTCTTGCAGATGTCAACAAGCGTACTGCTGAGCTGGGAATCAATGTTGAATTCACACAGACAGCGGCAGATAAAATTGCTGATGCGGGATTTGATGAGGTTTACGGTGCAAGACCGCTGAAAAGAGCTGTCCGCAGCCATATTGAAGATAAACTTTCAGAGCTGATGCTCGAAGGCAAAGTCACCGCAGGCAATTATCTGTGCGATGTAACCGACGGCGAATTTGAATTCACAAAAGCTGAATAAAAAATATCTGCAACAAAAAATCGGGCTTCACAGCCCGATTATTTTTTTACCCTTTGCAGTGGCATAAAGCCTTGCATATTCGCACTTCTCGGCACAGATAATAATATCCGAGCAATCAATTATCTCCTGAATAAAATCCGACTCCACAAACTCCGTTTTGTCTTTTTCAAAAACAACATTCACATCGCAATGCTCAAGCACATCATAATAGCGTATTCTGAATCCCTCTGATTTTTCCGCAATGTGCTCTTCATAAGGCACAAAAGCAAAGAGCCTTGCAAAATCAGGCACGTTGCCCTTTTGCCGTTTTTTTCTCAGAAGCACCTGCTCTGCACAAAGCAGACCGAAACTGCTGTCTGCCGAAAAAATAAATCCGCAGGCTCCGCAATCAAGAAAACTGCAAATCTGCGAATATACTGTCAGGCTGATTTCTTCTTCCGTGAGTGTTGTTTCACCGAGAAAACACACCGTTTTATAAAATGTCATATCAGGTCATCATAAGCCCAAAACTGACAGACAGGGCTTCATTTATCTTTGACATTTCAGATGCATCAAGACTGCCCATACGCTCCTTCAACCTTTGTTTATCAAGAGTTCTCACCTGTTCAAGCAGAACAATGGAATCTTTGGCAAGTCCGCACTCCGCAGCGTGCACACTGATATGTGTGGGAAGCTGAGTTTTGAACCTTTTGCTTGTTATCGCAGCAGCAATAACCGTGGGGCTGTATCTGTTGCCCACATCATTCTGAACAATAAGTACAGGTCTGATTCCACCCTGCTCCGACCCGATAACGGGACTCAAATCGGCATAATATATATCGCCTCTTCTGACATCCATTTTTTAATCACGCTCCTGTTTCTTGTTGCCGGCAATAATATTGTTACCGCTATTTGCGTGAGATATGCAGATTTTTCACAATTTAATCTCAGATGCCGATACAAGCCGTTTTCTTGTGCATTTTGCATTGAGCACAGAACGGCTGCAGCCTTGTTCTTTATATGTTTTGTACTCTTGACACTAAAGCGAATTAATGATATAATTATCAAGCCGCATATGGCAGGCAGGGCTTTTTGCGCCCTGAAAGTGGTTGTTACCCGCCCGTCGTAGCGAGTCTAATTAAGGAAGGTAAATCTGATGTACGCAATTATCGAAACAGGCGGCAAGCAGTACAAAGTTGAAGCAGGCTCAGTTCTCTTCATCGAAAAGCTTGACGTTGAAGCTGACAGCGAAGTAGTTTTTGATAAGGTTATTGCTGTAGGTGCAGATGACGGCATCAAAGTCGGCGCTCCCTATGTTGCAGGTGCAACTGTTGTTGCTAAGGCTGTTAAGAACGGCAAGGGCAAGAAGATCACTGTTGCAACTTACAAAGCAAAGAAAAACGAAAAGCGTAAGATGGGCCACAGACAGCCCTACACAAAGATTGAAGTTGCTTCAATCAACGCTTAATGATCAGAGCTAAATTTAATATCCGCAAAGGTAGTTTCACTATCGAGGGGCATTCAGGTTCGGCAGAATCGGGGCAGGATATAATCTGTGCCGCAGTTTCATCGGCAGCTTATATGGCGGTGAACACAATAACCGAGATAATCGGTGAAAATGTTGAAGCAGATGTCAGTGACGGATATATGAAAATCGTGCTCAGCGGCAGAAATCAAGCCGCAACGGATATTCTTAAAGGTCTGAAACTTCATATTTCAGAACTCGCAAAAGATTATCCCGACTTTATCAAAATAATTACGGAGGTATAAGCTATGCTCAAGATAAACATTCAGCTTTTTGCGCATAAAAAAGGTATGGGTTCAACCCGTAACGGCCGTGATTCTGAATCAAAGAGACTCGGCGTAAAGCGTGCA
>JAZUCO010000057.1:0-36824 GCA_045639185.1 Acutalibacteraceae bacterium | reverse complement strand
GAAACACCGTCAAGTGAGTTGTGGCAGATATCTTCAAAGCCGAGAAGCTCAGCAGTTTTGTATCTGTCTGTGGGGTAAGTTGTACCTGCCAATGCGCAACAACCCAGAGGTGAACGTGCAGTTCTCTTTTTGCAGTCAGCAAGTCTTTCTCTGTCACGAAGGAACATCTCTGCATAAGCGAGCATATAGTGACCGAATGTCACGGGCTGTGCTCTCTGAAGATGTGTATAGCCTGACATAACTGCGTCTGCATATTTTTCACCCATATCAGCAAGTACGGAAATGAGATTGCAGAGAAGTTCGTCAACTGCGTCACATTCTTTTATGAGGTTGAGTCTTATATCAACTGCAACCTGGTCGTTACGGCTTCTTGCAGTGTGAAGTCGCTTACCTGCATCACCGATACGTTTTGTGAGTTCACCCTCTGTGAAAGTGTGAATATCTTCACTTGTCATATCAATTTCAAGAGTGCCGTTTTCTATATCAGAAAGGATCTGCTTTAAGCCTTCAACAATTTTGTCTGCATCTTCAGCTGTGATGATGCCTGTCATACCGAGCATTGTTGCGTGGGCAATACTGCCCTGAATATCTTCACGGTACATTCTTTTGTCTGTGCCGATTGAAGAATTGAAGTCGTTTGTGATTTTATCTGCTTCCTTTGAGAAGCGACCTGTCCAGAGTTTCATAGTATTTCCTTTTAATTCAGTAGTATTAGTATTTTGCAATAATGTCACGAAGGAATGTTACTGCATTGCCGATATCCTTTGCGGGATCATCACCGACTTCTCTTTCAATTGTAAGGAAGCCTTTGAATCCGATATCTTCAAGAGCTTTGAGATAGTTGGGGAAGTCAACACTGCCTTCACCGAGAGGTACTTCAATGAATGAATCGTCTTCAACAATGATATCTTTCTTTACACCGTAAACGATTTCGGGTTCAAGATAGAAAAGCTGTTTGCCGTCTTTTGCGTGTGTGTGAACAATGTAGTCCTTGAGGTTGTAAACAGCCTGAACGGGGTCATCACCTGTAACCATAACAAGGTTTGCAGGGTCAAGGTTTACACCAACACCCTTTGAACCGAGTGAATCAAGGAATTTCTTGAGGTTAGCAGATGTTTCGGGACCTGTTTCAACTGCGAAATGAGCGTTGATACTGTCTGCAAACTCTGCAAGCTGGAAACAAGCGTCCTGCATAATCTTGTATCTGTCGTGATTTACGTCTTCGGGAACAACACCGATGTGAGTTGTAACAACATCAGTTTCAAGTTCCTTTGCCATTTCGATGATTCTCTTTGATTTTTCAATCTTCCAGGGATTGTTTTCTGCAATTGAGAATCCTCCGCCGCCAAGGTCACCGCAGAGAGCAGAGATAACAAGACCGTTGCTCTTTACAACATCGAGGAATTCCTTTCTCTTTGCAGTTGTCATATTATCGGGATCCATTTCGCCTCTTGAAGCGTAAACCTGAATACCGTTTGCACCGACTGCAGCCGCCTTTTTAACTGCTTCCTTAAGATCGCATCTGAATGAGTCTATAATTACACCAATGGGAAAATTGTACATTTTTATCAATCTCCTTTTTATATTTATACATATTAAAGTATATACCTAAATAAAAATAAAGTCAAGTAAACAATAATTTAGCGGAAATGTTTGAAGAAATCAAAATCGAGCTTGTAGGGGCGTTGATCCAACGCCCGATTGTGAGCAAAGCGAACAATAACGGCTCTGCCGTTTTTTTTTCCTTCGGAAAATGCACATTCGTGCCGGGCGATGAATCATCGCCCCTACGATATATCAATTAATTTCTGCTTTAATAAATTATTGTTTACTTGACACTTTGCTTTTAATTAAATATAATAATAGCATAATCTGAAAGGAGAGCTGTGTATGAAGACAAAAACTCTTACTCCTGAAAAGCAGGCAAAGATTCTGAGACAGAGGCAAAAAGAAATTGCCAAATGGGAGAGGGAAAAATCCCGTCCCAAAAGCAATATGTATTTCATTTATCTTGTTTTGCTTATTTCTCTGATTTATGCAACAGACGAAATAGCATCACAGATAGGCACACTTATGAAAACTGAAATCGCAAACGACCTTTTTCAGAGTTTCGGTGACCGCTCGGTCGGATTTCTTGACATACTCTCAATACTCGTAGTGCCGTTTCAGGCTATAGGTCTTCTTTACAGACCTCTTGCTGACCGTTGGGGACGCAAAAAGTTTTTGCTTATCAATACTTTCGGTATGAGCTTTGCAATGCTTATCATCTTCCTTTCAAACAGCATATTCCTTTACTTTATAGGCGCATGTATGGTTCAGTTTTTCATTCCTCATGATATGCACGTTGTCTATATTATGGAATCCTCGCCGACGAAGTGGAGAGCAAGAATTTATTCATCAATCAAATTCTTTGCAAATATGGGCGTTATGCTTGTGCCGTTGCTCAGACGACTTCTTATGCACAGCGCATCTGAATGGAGAAATGTATTCTTCATTCCTGCAATAGTCGGTGTTGTATCAAGCCTTATTGCTCTTCTTCTTGCCAGAGAAACTGACCCGTTTATTGATTCAAGGCTTCGTTATCTCAGAATGACAGACGAAGAAAGAGAAGCTGAAAAGCAGAAAAAGAGTGCAGAAAATGCACAGGGCGGTCTTGTGAATGCACTCAAGTTTGCAATGAAGCACAAACAGCTCAAGTGGCTCTATATAACAGCCGCAATTGCAAACATCGGCTTTATCGGCTCTGTTGACTATCAGGTTATTATGTCTTACGGCTATGCTCAGAATTATGTTGCAAACGGAATGTTTGCAGAGCTTGGCGAAGCTGCGCTTGATGCGGTAAGTGTGGGTCCTGTTACTGCAGCGTTGTTCCTTTTCCCTGTAGGTTGCTCTGTTGCTCAGGTTATACTCGGATTTATCTCTGATGCAAAATGGGGCGGACGAAAGAAAGCCGCAATTATTATTGCTGCAGACTGTATCATTATGTTTTTGCTGTTCTCAATCGGTTCAAGACTCGGTTGGAATCCCACAGTTGTAGGTTTCTTCTGCGGTATGTTTGTGGGCAGCTATTATGCAACAAATGACGTTATTATTATGATGATAGGTGAATCATCACCCACAAACCTTCGTTCATCAACAATGTCTGCACAGTTTGTTGTTACAGCAGTCGGTTTCGCAGTTTCATATATTGTTTCATTCCTGGTGAAAATGATTTTCGGCAATGCCGTAATCGGAATTCTTGCATTCGGCCTGCTTGTGCCCGGATTTGTAGGTGCACTTATAACACTTATAAAGAAAACACACGAAACAAAAGGTGTGGATATGGATACAGTCACCGGTTGCGAATGGGATTGATTAAATGAATGTATTTGAAAAAACAGAATATATAATAAATGACGATAATAGTGTAAGATATATTTTGGGTAAGTATTCAAAAGATCCTCTTGTTGTATTCGGAATAAATCCCAGTACAGCAGATTCGGAAAAGAATGACACAACAATCAGTATTGTTGAGCATATTTCAACACTGAGAAATAAAGACGGTTATATTATGCTGAATCTGTATCCTCAAAGAGCAACGCATATAAAAAAAGAATATCCTCATTTTGCCGCTGAGGAAATCTGCAAACAAAATTTGCAGCATATCAACAGGGTGATATCTGATGGTGCTGAAATTGTTGCTGCATGGGGGACACATATCAAAGACCGAAAATATTTTGTTGAAATGCTTGAACATATAAATAATATTGTTGTGAGCAAAAATGCAAAATGGGTGTGTCTTGCAAAGACAAAAAAGGGACATCCTCATCATCCGACACGGTTAGCCTATGAAAAGATGACTTTTGACTCGTTTGATATGTGTAAATATATTGAAAATCTGAAAAATAAAACTAAAAACAACCCTTGATGCCAAGGGTTGTTTTGTTTTTTTATGCCCAGAAATTTATTTATCAAATGACGGATTTGTGAGATAGTAATTTTTGCTGTCGAGGGCGTCTGTTGCAACTCTCAGACCTTCACCGAATCGCTGATAATGTACGATTTCTCTTTCACGGAGGAATCTGATGGGATCGATGATATCAGGGTCGTCAACAAGACGGAGAATGTTGTCGTAAGTGACACGTGCTTTCTGCTCTGCGGCAAGGTCTTCGTGCAGGTCAGCGAGCACATCGCCTTTTGTCTGGATGTATGTTGCTGTCCAGGGGGTACCTGATGCGGCTGCAGCATAAACACCGTTTGTATGGGTTACAAAATATGCATCGAAGCCTTGTTTTTTGATTTCATCGCAGGAAAGATTTCTTGTAAGCTGATAAATCATACTGCCGATCATTTCAAAATGTGCAAGTTCCTCCGTGCCTATATCCGTTAAAAGTCCCTTAAGCTCGTTGCAGGGCATTGAATATCTCTGAGAAAGATAACGGAGTGCCGCACCGAGTTCACCGTCGGGTCCCCCAAATTGTAAAAAGATATAGTTTTCAGGTATAAAAAAACAGTTTGAGTTCTCCTTCGGGTTTTTGGTAGGTAATATGGGCGATTATAGTGCGCAAAGCTTCATTTTTGTATTTTGCTGTTGCTGTGTCACTTTTTATGATATCAACAACGTTTCTTACTTTTTCAGCATATTCTGCAGTAGTGGGTGCTTTTGACTTTGGCAGTTGTTCGGCTGCCTTTGTTCTGAGTGCTTCAATTTCCTTGTTGATTTTCTCTTTATTTGCCTTATATTCATCAATGGTATCAATGCCGGCAATATAGCTTTCTTTGCATCTGAGGAGCTTACGGTTTTCCTGTTCGATAAGAGCCTGATAATCAATGCCCGTCTGTCTGTCTGCAGGTGTTGGTACGATATTGAAATTCAGTTCTGTGATTGCTTCTTCAAGAGCACTGATAATTGCTTTGTCTGCCTTTGCAACTGAGAGATAATGTGAAGTTTTGCACTGTCCTCTTGCATATCTGTGACATTGCATTCCCATTTCTTTCTGACCTGACATTGTGAGGGTTGCACCGCAGGAAGAACACCGAACAAGGCCCTTGAGCATCCATTCTGTATGTTGGTCACGACGTTGAAATTTCGGATACATTTTTGCTTGCTCCTGAAGTCGTGATTGTGCTTTATTCCATGTGGCGTTATCTATAATTGCTTCGTGCTTGCCGTCAACAATCATCAGATTCGGGTTGTCGTAATCTCGGTTCGATGCGGCTCTGCCGTCAGTTGACCAACGTATCTTTCCATTATAAACGGGATTGTTGAGAATATATTCAATGTGACGGTTGTCAAAAGAACCGCCTCTTGTGGTTTTTATGCCGAGTGAGTTGAGCTTTTTTGCAATGGTTCTCATACCTATACCGTTGATATAGTCGCTGAATATCATTCTGACAGTATCAGCGTGTTCATTCGGATAATAGCATTTGTTCTTTAGGTCGAAGCCGAATGCAGGATGGCACATAGCTTCTCCTCTGGATGCCTTTTCTGTCATACCTCGTTTGACTTCTCCCGAAAGACGGATAAGGTAGTATTCATCCATCCATTCTATGATTCGCTCAATCAGGCTGCCGAAGGGGTCACTTGAAATAGGCTCACTGATACTCAGAACATCAATGTTATTCTTTTTAAGTAATGACTTATATACAATACTTTGCTCCTGATTTCGTGCAAAACGGCTGAATTTCCATACAAGTATTGCTTCAAACGGTTGAGGCTTTGTTTTTGCAATAGCAATCATTTCATTGAATCGGTCACGCTTTTTTGTTGATTTTGCAGAGATACCATCATCGAAGAATACATATTCTTCCGGGACAATGAAATCATTTCTTTTTGCATAGTCTCGGATAAGCTTGAGCTGTGATTCGGGGGAATACTCATCCTGACGTTCGTCTGATACTCTGATGTATGCTGCAGCAATCTTCATATTATCACCCTTTATAATGTATAAGATACAAAAGGGTATAAAAATACCCCTTGATTTTTACAAGGGGAGTGTGATATACTGACTTTGCTGTAGGTGAGTATTCACACTCCCTATATTTTCCGTCACTCTGAGGACCAGTCAGAGCGGCGGATATTCTTTTTGATATTAATAAAAATTCCAAGTTGTTAAAAGTTGAATATTGTTAGTTTTTTACAAATTGGTTTTTGCTCAAAAATTTGTATTGACATTTTTAGATTTAATGCATATAATAGAATCGTAGAGAGAAATTGATTTCTATCTGATAATAAAGTTATTTTCTCACCTATCCTTTGTGTAGGCTGAGTTGAGATTTCGTCCGTTGTCAAACGGGCGTTTTCGTTTTTTTATACTGTTCATAGTGTTTTTTTAATTGAGATTTTTTTGATTCCCAAACAGGATATGCAGTAATTAATTTAAAAAAGCTTTTTCTATCTTCAAGAACAACCAAGTAATCAATGTTTGTGCACCATATGAAAATTCTGTTTCGATTTGTTTTGTCGTGAAATTGAACCCAAACTTTATAATATTCGCAATTGTTCAAATCTGTAATAAGAGGTTTTGCCCATACAAGTTTCGAACATCTATCAAGATTTGGAATTCTATTATTATCACATATTGGTGCGCCAGCTTGCGAATCGGAAATAATATGCCAAAAAGACCTTTCCTTGCCGTCAAAAATCGTTTCTCTTATAATATTTACAACTTTGTTGTTGAAAACAACCGGCGATGTTAAAAAATCTTGTTTAAATACTTCATACAAATGCTCTAGGTACGCATTCCAATCACCGTTAAAGTCTGCTAAGAAAACTTGTTTTGGAATATAATTGCAATCATTCATATTGTGTATCCTCTGTTAATCTGAGATGGAAAATATTAAATTTGTTTTCTGCGTACAAAGTATTTTTGCTTAATTGATAATTTGTTCGTGTTTTTATTAATTGGATTATTTCATTTTTTGCATCGACCTGATTTAAGTTCCTTGCATGATATGCCATAGCACCGATAAGAATATCGACAATTTGCATAATCTCAACTTCGTCCGAACGAATCACTTGAATTTTATTTATAACCCGATGATGGGAAAAATCATACATATTATTGCTTAGAACCTCACGCAATTTGTTTGTTTTGCGTTTGGATCTAGAGTCTTTTATATCAAGATATATATTATATTTATCCACAGGAATAAGAATAGTCTTTATCATATCAAAATATATCTTATAGTACCATTCATCATGAGTCTGGTTGTATTTTTCATGATTCAATTGATTTTTATTATCAACAACAAGCACACGGAAATGTAAATCATCATTATCAAAGAAATAGTTAATTAAATCAATATATGCTTGTTTTTTTGCGGAAGAAATTTTTACCCACTTCATTTCATGATTAATTCCGTGCATTTTTTTTATTTCACGAATTCTTTGATTTATTTTTTTTGATTTATCAAGTGGGCACCAAACCCCGCCTAAAACCATAATGTTATTGCCATCATTAAGCAGATGACAACTTTCATCGCAATACATATTGTATATTTCTCTCATAATAACAACCTTCTTAATTCGCATTAATTATGCGGATTTTTTATTTGTAATTTATATCTGTTGATTATCTTTTTGAACCACTAATGACTTCTCCGCCAAGTTCAAAATATGTGAGTTCACCTGTTGAATGACTATATTGTGCAGTAAAATTATTTCTTATCTGCACGCCATAAGCATTGTCTGCATCAACATATGCTGTTACAGTAACAACATCGTCAGAAAAATATACTTTCCATGCATCGGTGAATGTTGAGCTTGGGAAATCAGCACTTTTTGGCGAAAGAAGGCACTGTTCTGTCACGGTTTGTGTAGCAGCTATGTATTTGTTAATCTGACTGCTTGAAAGAACGAAATCCGCAAAATTTACAATTTTATTATCTGTCTTTTCTGCATCGTATAATGTTGTGTCTCCGAATGACAGATAATAGATACCATTATTATCAAGCATTAACATTCCCGTATTGCCATATCCGATTGTTGAAAATCGGTAGCTGTAACATGTGCCACCGTTATCTGTTACGAATGTTATATCTGAGATTGATTTGAAACCGTAGTCTTGCATAGTTTCCCATACGGTAGTGCAGTAAACTTCATCTCTTTCAGTTGCGTCCATTAATTCTTGTATGTTGATGTCAATTTGTTTCTTAGTAGTAATTTCTGTTGTTGTAACATCAGCTTCTGTGGAGAGTTCGTCGCTTATTGCAGGTGTGGAAGTATCAGAAGAAGCTATTGCAAAAGTCATAATTGTCCATATTGCAAGAATTATGGATAATGCTATCTTTATTTTTTTTGCCCACACTTTTTTTGTCAACCACATAAAGATAATGCCAAATGGCGGCAAGAAGATGAATAAAAGGACAAGGAACCATGTTTTTTTGAAAAAAGGTTCCTTTGCAGGAGGCATTTGATACGAAGGTATATCGTTTCCGTTAGGTTGAAAACTATTTTGTGTTGTCTGAGCAAATTGTACGCCGGTTCCACAATTAGGGCAGAATGTTGCATTGTCCTGTATGTTGGTGCCGCAGTTCCTACAAATCATGATTTTTTACCTCATTTTTTGGTTTATTTTTTGGTAGGGTGTACCTATCCATAATATATAAGTCTAAATCAAACAAAATGTAACATTTTTTGCAGATTTTCTTACATATACCATTATAAATAGAAATGTGTACCATAAGAGGGACACTAAAAAACAATCAGAAAAAACCTCTTGACAATATCAAACGTTTGTACTAAACTAAATTATAGAACGAATGTTCGATAGGGGGTTGATTACATGAATTATAACGATGAACTTAAGAGTCTGTTAAAAATTATGAATGAAGAAGAAAAGAATGATTTATACATATTACTTAAGAATCTGACCTCTTCGAGAGGACAAATGCAATGTAATCAAGAACAGACTTCTGCTCATCAGGAGTGAGCGCTGAGAACATTCTGACTATTTCGGAATCCCTGTCATCCCCGGCAGGGGTTTCTGTTTTTTCGTTCATTGGAACATCAGCACCCATAAGCCACGCAGGGCTTACATTATAATGTGTAGCAAGAAGTTGAATTGTAGGGAGTCCTATTCTTTCGGTTTCTCCTTTTTCCCAACGCATAACTGTTGATTTATGGACACCTGCTAATATTCCGATTTGTTCAAGTGTCTGATCGGCTTTTATTCGGCAGATCTTTAATCGTTCTGCTGTAATCATATTATTTGACATTTGTATCACCTGTTTAGACTATATCATAAAATTGCACACAATGCAACAGTTTTTTTAATAAAAACAAAAAAAGTTGCAAAATGCTATTGACAACAACAAAACGGTATGTTATTATAAAGTTGCGTGAAATGCAACAAGAGGAGGTGAGCGTTAGTGCCGAATTCAAGAAAAATTAAAGCAAGGATTTTGGAGTTAGGATTATCTATCAAATTAATCTCCAAACAAATGGGGTTAACTGCCTATACTCTTGGAAGAAAGATTGCTGGAAAAACCCCTATGTCATTAAAAGAAGCGCATATGTTGCAGGTAATTTTGCAAATTCCTGATAATGAATTGGTGCTTTATTTTTTTATGCAAGAAGTTGCGTAAAATGCAACAGGTTAATCAACAAAAAACTGAATAGAGCGCAATTCTACTCAGTCATTGCCCAAATTTGTTTACCCAATGCTTCTTGCAGATTTTCATCACATACTATTGCGCAATATGTTTCTTGAGAAGTGCAGTCACTTTTGCAGTTTTAGTTCTGCGGATGCCTTATCGCTGACTGCCTGAAGGAATTATGTAATACGGTGAAGCATTTTTAACGAGTGCCGTCTCTTGCGTTTGATGTCGCACTTCACTGTGCTGAGTAACGCCGTATACAAAAATTATCTTTAACCTGTTTTAAAGTGCTTAGGTTCCACTGTGACAACCTTAAAGTATGGGAGCAGGCAAAGTCAAAAGTTTGGTCAATTAGACCAGCTCCTTTCTCTGCCCTTAATAGGCATAAGTAATTGTACAAGATTTTTTGTATATTGTCAATTTTTTCTTGTATAAACAATCAATAACAAAAACAAATGCATAAAAACAGAGGTGTGAATATGGATACAGCAAAGTATCAGAACATTAAACTAAAAGGGCTCAATGGCAGATGGTCTGCTATTGATGAATACTCAGACGGTGAAGCAGATTACATATTGCTTGAAAATATCAGCTTCAAAATCGGTATGGCAAATCTTGTTTGCCAGGTAACTGCCGACGGGGAGCTTATTATGTTAGGCAAAACCTATGAGTACAAACTTTCTGCGGAACTTATTGAATGTCTCGGTGATACGGTCAAGCAAGGAGCTCATAACTATCAACAGGAGGTGGTCTGATGCCCGAAATAAAATGCACCTGCTATGTGATGATGGATGGTGCAGAACCTGTTCCTATTGAGTCGTTGACTCAGGAACAGAAGGAATATTGCAAACGGGTGTGGGCGGGAAGGTTGTCAAGAGTCAGTTCGGCATACTTCTCCAATCACCCGGAAGAATACGCAGCAATTTAGTACAAAGAAAAGGATGTGAAAAAATGATAACGTTTGATAGAATACTGGAATTCATCACCGGAATGATAGTTTACGGTTTTGTTGACGGACTTGCTTTTATAATGTTTTGTGTTTTTTATTCATTATGGAAGGAATATAGAAAAACAAAAGAGGACAAGCACGATGAAGAAAATGACAGATGAATACAGCCTTGTTGATGCGGTTCTGAATCCTACTGCTGCAATGGAGATACATAAAAAGCTTTGTAAGTACGAAGAAACAGAACTTGAGCCCAATGAAATAAAAAGGCTGAAAAGACGGGTAGATGTTCTCAGAAAATTGCTTAATTCTTTAAGAAAGGAGATTGAAAAAAGTGGCATCAATAGAGGAAGTTTTAAAAGCCCGTGATGAACATTATGAAAAAACGGGTGAATGGCTTGATTACGGAAATGCGTATGCGAGATTTGAACATCTTCATTCAACGCCGATTCCTGCAGGTGAGGGGCCGAACAGCAAAAGACGCGTTACAACTTCCGCTACCGGACAGAGGAGTTCCAGACCTTGGCTTTTGCCGGAAGAAAAGAAAGAAATCAAAATACAGTTTCTGAACGGCAATCCTGTAAAGGATATTGCAGCGTCGGTCGGTGTGTCACCCCCCACAGTTGTGAATCACCTGAAGGCAATGGGGCTTTATACATATGAACCGCCGAAAAGCTGGACCACAGAAGAGGAAGAACTTCTCCGGGACTTTTATTTTCACGATGTTCCAATTTCTGACATTGCGGGAATGTTGCATCGTACAGAAAACTCAATCCGCTCAAAAATAAATAAGCTCGGTTTGAATGTACAAAAGAAAAACCGCTCCGGAACGGCAATTCCGAAAGCGGCAAGCAAAAATTAACTTAATTCAAGTATACAGGAAGTGATTAATTTTGTCAAGATGTTTTAAGTGTTCATCCTGCGGGGAAGACATCAGAATCGGGGACAAAGTATACATGATTGATTGTGAAAGCTACTGCAATGAATGTGTGTCTATGGATATTCTCGATGAATCGTATTTTGAGGAAGACGATTCCCATGCAATTATTGAAGAAAGGATTCTGCAGGAATATGAATAAATATGATGCAGACAAGCTTCTCGTTGATAACGATATCCAATATCCCAAGGAAGCGGATGATGAAAGGAGTGTGCAGAAACGATGCCACGAGAAAAAAACGGTGTTTTATCTTACACCAAAGCAAAAATTACGGTAGATGTCAGTTTTCCTGATGATGATGTTGCATGTCATCAGTGCAGGTTTTTCAAATACTCAGACACATATGAGCGTGGTTATTGTGATGTCATCAGGCATGAAAGTAATATGTCTCTGAAATTTGCACTGAGAAACATCCTCCCTGATTGCCCGCTTGAATTTGAAAATAAGGAGAAACAATCATGAGCAAAGTTATATGCATCGCAGGTGAAAGCGGAAGCGGAAAAACAACTGCCATGCGAAACTTAAACCCTGCCGAAACCTATTACATAGACTGTGACCGGAAAGGGCTTTCTTGGAAAGGCTGGCGTGAACAGTATAATTCGGCGAATAAAAATTATAAGGCGACAAATGTTTCATCGGAGATTCAGAAGCTCATTACCGGCATATCTGAAAAATGTCCGCAGATAAAATATGTTGTCATTGATACGATTAACGGAATTATGGTCGGTGACGAAATGCGCCGTGTAAAAGAAAAAGGCTATGACAAGTGGGTTGACCTTGCACAGTGCGTATGGGACCTTGTTGACAAAGCCTATGAGTACAGGGATGACCTGACCATTATATTTACTGCCCACACTCAGACGGAGCGTGACGATGACGGTTACAGCTTCACGAGGATAAAAACAAGCGGTAAAAAGCTGGACAAGATTGTTCTTGAAAGCAAATTTACATCCGTTCTTATCGCAAAATGCGTTGACGGCAGATACATTCTTGAAACAAAAGCAAAAAACAGCACTTGCAAAACTCCTATGGGAGCATTTGAAGAGGCTGAAATTGATAACGATATCGTAACAGTTGTCGAAGCATTAAAAGATTATTAAAAGGAGAAATCAACAATGAAAAAATTTAAATCATGGGACACGGCAAAGACTTACACAGAATCTGAAAAACTGCCTGCAGGCGGTTATGTGGTAAAAATAATGGCTGCATCGGTAGAAAAGGCAAGTAACGGCAACGAGTTTCTGAAAGTTGCGTTTGATATTGCCGAGGGTGAATATGCAGGCTATTACGCAAGAAAATACAGAGCCGCCAACGAAGATAACAAAAAGTGGAAAGGTAACATCAATCTTTACATACCTCTTGAAGACGGCAGTGAGCAGGATGAATACACTGCATCAAAATTCAAGACTGCAATCACCAATATCGAGGACAGTAATCCCGGCTATCATTGGGATTGGGACGAAAAGAAACTCAAGGATAAGATTGTCGGTTGTATATTCCGTGAAAAAGAATATGAATACGAAGGCAATACAGGATTTTTTGCAGAGCCTTTCAGATTCGCAACTGCAGAAAATATCAGAGACGGTAAATTCAGAATGCCTAAGCCGAAGCTTCTCAATAATTCCTCTTCAACACAGCCCACATTTGACAATGCGGCGGATGTTGATGATGACCTTCCGTTCTGATGAATCCTGCAGAAATCGAAAACTGTATGAAGACAATGACGGTGTTGTATGACACCCGTGAACACGAAACACCTGCCCTCAGAAGAAGGCTTAATGCAATGCCTTGTAAGCATGAGCGCAGGTGCTTGCATTCAGGTGATTACAGTGTCTGCTGTGAGCTTTCTGACGGCTCTGAATTCTCTCTTGAAAGTAAAGTTGCCATAGAAAGAAAAATGTCATTGGACGAGCTCTGTGGCAATTTTACGCAGGGGAGAAGAAGGTTTGAGAACGAATTTGAGCGAATGAAAGATTCAGGCGGAAGAATGTATATTGTCGTTGAAAACGCCGATTGGCGAAAGATTCTCGGCGGTAAATACCGCTCACGCTTCAATGCAAAATCTCTGACTGCAAGCCTGCTCGTATGGTGTGCAAGATACAACACCGTTCCTGTCTTCTGCACGGAATATGAGGCTCCCGACCTTATTTACAACATTCTGTATTATGAGCTTCGGGAACATCTGAAGAATTATGAAAAGTAGGTGTTTTCGTTGAGTAAAAAAGGATATGTTCTTATTCATCGAGACATTCAGAAATCATGGATTTGGGATTCCAATGAACCTTTTGATAAGCGTTCTGCTTTTAC
Source organism: Acutalibacteraceae bacterium (assembly GCA_045639185.1). Taxonomy (GTDB): domain Bacteria; phylum Bacillota; class Clostridia; order Oscillospirales; family Acutalibacteraceae; genus UBA1081. The sequence goes on along the minus strand of JAZUCO010000057.1, from coordinate 23,054 downwards.
AGATTTGATTCTTATGATGAATCATGAAGAACGAAAAATACAGTTTAACGGTGAAATCATTACTGTTGAAAGAGGGGCAAAGGTCACAAGTTTAAGGGATTTGGCACAGCGTTGGGGCTGGTCTACAAAGAAAGTTTCAGGGTTCTTAACTCGGCTTGAAGAGGGCGGCACTGCCGTCATAGAGAGAAACACCCGTTTTACCCTCATAAAGCTCGTAAATTATGACTTTTATCAACCTTCAACAAGGTCAAAAGAAACAGTAAAGAAACAGACTGGAAACAGTGAGGTTACACTGAGGAAAACAAACAATAAATTAAATGAATTAAATACATTAAATAAAACACTATCTAAAGATAGTGTGTGTGATATAAACGCACACCCGCACGGCAGATTTCTGAATGTGTTTCTGACGGATGAAGAGTATGAGGCATACAAGAAAGAGCATCCGGACATTGATGAAATTATCGAAGAGCTGAGTGAAGCTATTGACACTGACCCGAAAAGATATAAGGACGGTCATCCGACATCCTGGCTTAATAAATTCATCAGACAGAAACGCAAGACAACAAAACCACCTGAAAGGAGAAAGATGCTCACATGATTTTTGCAAACGACCTTGAGTGTACATTGATAGGTGAAATTTTTCACAATCCGAAGATAATGCACGAGTGTGTGCAGTATTTAGTACCGGATTCGTTTTATAAGCCGAGTTGCAGAAGAGTATTCAGCGAGTGTTATACACTCTATTCGGAAGGCAATCCCATTGATCCGCTGACGGTGGTCAACCGTATGGGTGCTGAAAAAGAAGAATATAAGAATTTTATTTTTGATTGTTTCAGAAGTGTTATCAGCACATCGAATTATCTTCAGCACATAATGCTTATCCGTGAAAATGCAATAAGGCAGATTGTGAAGGCAGAATGTTTTGATATCGCAACAGATGTCAGTGACGGAGATTCACTTGAAGAAATCGAGGGAAGGCTTGCCAAGCTTCTGAATCTGTTTGCTAAAAACGGCAAGTCAGATACACTTACAGTTCCTGAACTCCACAAGGAATTGCTTGAGTATTTGCAAGGCAAAGAAGAATACATAAAAACAGGCCTGCCGATGCTCGATAAGAACCTTCTTATTTCCAAAGGTGATTATATCATAGTCGGCGGCAGACCTTCAAGCGGCAAAACAGCTCTTACATCTCAGTTTGCTTTGAATATATCAAAGAAATACAAGGTTGTATATTTTTCTCTTGAAACATCACCGTTAAAACTCTGGATGCGTATGGTTTCAAACGGCGCAGGAGTTGAATTGAGAGACCTGAAGACAAAAGCAATTATGTCGAACTGTTATTCCAAAACAAAAGATGCCTGGAAACATATCAATTCTTTTACGGTCAATACAGCAGAAAACAATTCTCTGACTATCGTATCGGCAGCAGGTTTCACAGTCAATCAGATTAAATCAAAAGCATTGCAGCTGAATGCAGATGTGATTTTTGTTGATTATCTGACACTTGTCAAGGACAGCGGTAAGAATGCTTATGAGCGAGCAACAAAGATTTCAACGGACCTGCATACTCTTGCTCAGAGTGAGGATATAACAATATTTGCCCTTGCACAGCTTAACAGACAAGCTGCAGGTGAAGACAGAAAGCCTTCAATGTCTGATCTGAGAGAATCGGGACAGATAGAACAGGATGCGGATGCAATTCTGTTGCTGTCGGGAAAGACCGATAATGATACAGGCATTTATGCCGACAGAACACTGTATCTTGCAAAGAATAAGGAAGGTGAAACAGGTGAAATTGATTTAATCTTCCGTGGTGATTATCAGAGGTTTGAAGAAAAGGAGATGCTTAATTATGATTAAAGTTGAAGGATATAAAGCCTTTCACGGTGTGATGAAGATTACACCGAAAACAAAATGCGTACCGCCGGTTGAAATTGAGGGCGATTGGCTGTATAAGCCTGAGTATAAATGTTGGTACGGTAACGGTGCTTCATACGGTGAAGAGATTTGCAAGGTTGTAAGGGATGATTCGGAAAAGGAAGTTGCAAAGAAACTTCTGCCTGATAACAGGTATTACGGAATCGGAATGTGTCCGACCTGCGGTGTTGTATTTACATCAAGAACAACAAAGCATTGTGGTAACTGCGGTCAGAAACTCGATAGGGGTGATGAGACATGAAAACTTGTAATGATTGTTTGCATTGCAATGTGTGTGAAAAAAGAACCTGCTCTGAATGTCAGAGCAGTTATTGCGATGATTAATGATGAACCGAAGCACACGAAAAAGGAGTGATTCTATTGGATTGGAAAAAGGAAGCGAAGGATGAACTTCGCAACTATGAAAGGCTTAAAATGTCTCTGCAGAACATCAAGGACCGTATTCAGAGTATCGAGGAGCAGAAATTCAGTCTGAAATCTTCATCAGACGATACTCCCGTTCAGGGGGGCGGCAGCAAGCACGAGGACAAGCTTCTCAATCTCATAGTTGAACAGGAACGCCTGAAACATACATACAAGGCAAACAAACTCCGTGTTTCACTTGTTGAAAAAGGACTTGATGCTCTGAATGATATTGAATGCACGGTTATAACTGAATTTGCAAAGAATCGTCCCGGTGTGGCTGTTGAATTGATAGCGGATAAGACAGGCTATGAACGGGCTCAGATATACCGCATATATGATTCAGCTCTTTATAAGTTCACAATCGCTGAATACGGCATTTCTGAATTTTAATTCCATTTCAAAATGAGACAAACGTGAGATGAAATTTGTGAAAAAACCTGCTATAATAAAGATAGTGAAGGGTTGTTTATACTTCTTTACGCATTAGTTTTCATGTTTTTTCAATTCTTAAAACAAAGGCACCGTCCAAAAAAAAAGGACAGTGCTTTGTGTGTTTTTTTTGACTAAAAATATTTATGTTTTTATTGACAAAAAATAGTTAATTGTGCAAGCAAGTTGACATATACTATTTTATGGAGGCGAAAAAAATGAAAATGTTTATAATGTGTTAACTTATAATTAATAATTTTCTGTATTATCTGTGATGTCTTCGATTGCACTATCGAAGGCGTCATTTTTTTTCTTGGAAGAGCCTTTTGTATCCGCTATTGTAATTGACAGGCCTGAATATTGATTTAGCCAAATTGTTGAAATGATTTCAATTTGAGTTTTCTTCTCATTTAAATTTACAGAATAGTTAGTAAATTTATCAAAGATGAAATGGTCTTTAATTGTTAAATCATCACTGCATCTTAAAGAAAAGTTGATTCCGTCATATGGTGTAAGTGATGACCAATGATAATTGGTCCAGTGATCAAAACCTCGTTCAATAATTTCATATTGAACAGTCAAGTATGGATATTTATGAAGATCCTCAGGAACTTCAAAATATGATTTGCTTGAGTAAATGCTAGTGGAATCATCAGCATTTTTTATTGGTTTCATTTCATCTTTTGTAATTGTTTTTACTTTATTTTCATAATATAACTTAGTTGATACAAATTCTGAATCCGACATTTCTAACCATGTTTCGATGGGTCTGAACTCATTGTTAATCTTGTAGATTCTATAACTGAGAATACTTTTTGATTCGATACATTTTTTTTCAGTGTTTTTGTATACATCAACATTAATATTAAGGTTTGATTTGAAATTGGTATCAAACATAGCTGTTGTTTCATCAACTTTTTTTTGAAAATAACTGTTTATGTTTGAATACTGTTGCAACTGATCGCCAGACGGTTTTAAAATAATTTCTAAGGATTGTCTTTTATCTTCTTGACTTAATGTGTTGAGAAATGTTTTTGAAACTACAATATTTGATAAGATTTTAGATATCATATCAACAAAAGCTTCCGAGTTTTTTGCCATATCAAAAATTGCTCCTATAAACAAGGCAATACCAACAGTATTTAAAAAGCTAGAAATTGTGTGCAAAACTAATGAGAAATTAAAATTTAAGAAAATCAAAGAAGGGACGTTTTGCAAAGTTTGATCTATAATAATAGATATCAAAATTGAAATAAGTCCCCAATAAGTAAATTTTGTAAAGAAAAGATTGAAAAATGAATTTTTTTCATTAATTTGATTATCGTTTCTTTTAATACTTTTTTTCATTTTCATGCTCCTTAAGTAAATTCATATATTTTGTAAAAATGTATTTCCACAAAATACATTCAAAATATAAAATATTTTGACAAAAATGTCAACATCTTTTTACCAAATTGAAGAAAAATGTTGTAATATGGCAGGTGGTGAAATGGCAAATGAAGAAAATCTGATACCTTTTTCAGAACGAAGCGAGAGCGAAGTAAGAGAAATGGGCTCAAAAGGCGGCAAAAAGTCGGGTGAATCAAGGCGGAAAAAGAAGAGCATGAAACAGGTTATGGATATGCTCCTTCAGATGCCTGCAAACACTATTTCCGACTATCAGCTTTTAGCCGATATGGGCATTGATTTGAATGATTTTTCTGAAACAGAAATAAATAATATGCTTGTTGTCAATGCTGCACTGCTTGTCCAGGCTAAATTGGGCAATGTAAAAGCAGTAAAAGAACTCAGAAGTATTATTGATGACGGAGCTAATGAAAAAGCAAAGCTGAAACTCGAAAGAGAAAAGTTTGAATATATGAAAAAAATGCAGGGCGGCGGTGATTCTGAGGCCCTTGCAAAACTTGATGAGGTATTAAAAGAGGTCAGAAACAATGCCGTACTCTCGGAAACAGAATAGTTATATTGTCAATGCGACACACCGTTGGAATTTCAAAACGGGTGCGGTTCGTTCCGGCAAGTCGTATGTTGATGTGACAGCCGTTATTCCGATGCGAATACGTGAACGAATCGGTAAAGACGGTTTGTGTTTTATTATCGGTGTATCGAAGGAAACAATTGAACGAAATGTATTGCAGCCCATGCGGGAACGGTATGGTTCTGCGATTGTCGGCACTATAAACAACCGTAACATTGCACACATCTGCGGTGAAGATGTATATTGCCTCGGTGCCGAAAAGGTGTCGCAGGTTGCAAAGATTCAGGGTGCAAGTGCAAAGTATGTTTACGGTGATGAGGTTGCAAAATGGCATAAAGAAGTCTTTTTTATGCTTCAAAGCCGACTTGACAAGCCTTATTCCTGCTTTGACGGCAGCCTTAACCCTGAAGAGCCTTCTCATTGGGCACATTTATTTATCAACAGCGATGCTGATATTTACTGTCAGGAATATACGATTTTTGACAACCCGTTTCTGTCAAAGGAGTTTATTGAAAATCTTTGCCGTGAGTATGAGGGAACGGTCTATTATGACCGTCTGATTCTCGGTAAATGGGTCCGTGCAGAAGGTGCAATCTACCGTAAATTTGCCGATAATCCGAAACGATTTATATGTGATGTAACAGATAAACTCATAGACAGTGAAAGAAAGCAGTTTCTGTATTCTTCGCTGAATGATATTACAATGGCTGTTGACTTCGGCGGTAATAAGTCCGGTCACGCATTTGTCGCAACTGCTCACACGGATAGTTACAAGGAGCTTGTGGCACTGAAGTCTGAAAGAGAGTTCGGTGATATTGACCCTCAGGAGCTTGACAGACTTGCTCTTGAATTTGCACATGCCGTTGTTGATAAATATGGCTCACTTGACTATGTTTACTGGGACAGCGCAGAAACAGTCTTGGGCAGAGGCCTGAAAAAGGCTTTTGAAAAAGAATTTCCAGATGTTATTGTCCGTCCTGCAAGAAAAATGACAGTCAATGACAGAATCAGAGCAACGCTTCGCCTTATAGGTGCGGGGCGTTTTTATTATACAGAAGATTGCATCACGCTGAAAAAAGCTTTGAGTGAAGCTGTATGGAACGATAAAAAAGACTGTGACGAAAGACTTGACGACGGTTCAACGGACATCGACAGCCTTGATGGTTTTGAATACACCTTTGAGCGTGATATAAAAAGATACATAGGAGCTGAATAAATGGGCTTTTTAGATTATATGAGAGGACTGATAAGCAAATTGTTTTCTGCAAATGATATAAAAACAGCACTCAGTGTTGATGCTGCTGTGTCTAACGCAATGATGAACAGGATTGACTTCTGGAGAAGGATGTATACCGGGTCAGCGCCGTGGGTGCAGGACTCTGTTGTGTCATTAAGACTTGAATCAGCTGTCTGCCGTGAATTTGCAAATATTTCACTCGGTGAAATGGAAGCAAAAGTCACAAATGAAAAGCTTGATGCTGTTTTCAGTAAAGCTATAGCAGATATAAATATTCATTTTCAGGAAGGTCTTTCATCAGGTGCAATGATAATCAAGCCTCTCGGCAAAACAGGTGTTCAGTTTGTTCCTCAGAGTGCTTTTATTCCTGTTGAATACAATGTTGCCGGTGTGCCTGTGAAGGTTATATTCCCTGAGTTCAAACAGCTCGGAGAAAACAGGCATTATACAAGGCTTGAATTCCATTCACTTGACCCTGATACAGGGCTTACAATCACGAATAAAGCATATTACAGTGCTTCAAAAAACACTCTCGGCAGAGAGATATCCCTTTCCAATGTTGATGAATGGGCATCTCTCGAACCATATATCAGATACCCTCTGATGAAGAAAAATATTTTCGGATACTACCGTAACCCGATTGCAAACAAGATTGACAGTTCGCATTCGGGTGTTTCTGTTTTTGAAGATGCTTCTGAGGTTATCAGAAAAGCAGATATTCAGTTCGGCAGGCTCGATTGGGAATTTGAAAGCGGTGAAAGGGCTGTTCACGTTGATGCGGCAGCTCTTAAAAAAGACGGTAAGCTTCCGAGACTCAGCAAAAGGCTTTACAGAGCTGTTGATGTTGAAGTAAAAGACGGTGATTTGTTCAAGGAATATTCCCCTGAACTCAGACAGGAAGATTTTATCGCAGGTCTTGAAGAATACAAACGAAGTATTGAGTTTGCCGTCGGTCTTGCTTACGGTGACCTTTCCAATCCTCAGACAGTTGAGAAAACTGCAGAGGAAGTCAGAAGTTCAAAACAGAGAAAATACGACACCGTTACTGCTATTCAGAAAAATCTTCAGAACTGTCTTTCTGAACTTGTGGATGCTCTTGCTTTCTGGAACGGTATGATGAACAGCGGTTATGAATTTGTCTGCAATTTCAAGGACAGTATTCTGACCGATGAAACAACCGAAAGAGAGCAGGACCGAAAAGACGTCTCAATGGGCGTTATGAGGCTTGAAGAATACCGTGCAAAATGGTACGGTGAAACGATTGAAACTGCCCGTGCTTCTCTTCCCGAATCTGCACAGGTGATTGAATAATGACACCCGATGTGCTTGAAGGCTTGCCCGAAAACATAGTAAAGCAGTTCAGATTGCTTGAAGAACGGGTGATGTCTGATGTAATACGAAGACTTCGAAACAACGGTAAGGAAATCATCCGCTCTGCTGACTGGCAGTTGTACAGATTGCAGGAGCTTGGGCTGACCGAATCAGAAATAAGGCAGTACATAAAAGATGCTCTCGATGTGACAGACGAGGAGCTTGACAGCATTTATGACAAGGTGATTGAAGACGGTTTCAGTTACGATGACGGCATTTATAAAGGGCTTGATGTTTCGGATAAGGACAGTTTTATTCAGCTTGCAGAGGGCATAAGACGGCAGACTGACGATGAATTCAGCAATATAACGCAGACAACAGGCTTTGCAATCGACAAGAACGGAAAAATATCATACTCAAGTGTTACCGATGTTCTTGACGGCGCAATGCTTGATATTTCTTCGGGGCTGTTCGATTATAACACCGTTCTGAAAAGAGTTGTTGAGCAGATGACAAACAGCGGTCTGAGAACGATTGACTATGCTTCAGGTTGGTCAAACAGAGTTGATGTTGCTGCAAGACGTGCAATTATGACAGGTGTGTCACAGCTTACGGGCAGAATCAACGATTCCAATGCCGAAAAGCTCGGTACGCAAACATTTGAGGTATCATGGCACAGCGGAGCAAGACCGTCACACCTTGAATGGCAAGGTAAATGGTATACAAGGGATGAACTTGAGAGCATCTGCGGTCTCGGTACGGTTACAGGCCTTCTCGGTGCAAATTGTTATCACTCTTATTCTCCCGTTATCCCCGGCATATCAAAACCGACATACACCGATGAACAGCTTGAACGGATGAAACGTGAGGAGCTCACTCCCAGAGAATACGGCGGTAAAAAATATACAAAATATGAAGCCTTGCAAAAGCAACGCAGAATGGAAACAACTATGCGTGCACAGAGGCAGAAAATAAAGCTTCTGGAAGAAGGCGGAGCCGATGAAGATGATATAATCAATGCCCGATGCCGTTACCGTGGCACATCTGCAGAATATACAAGATTCTCTAAGGCTATGGATTTACCGCAGCAGAGAGAAAGAGTGTATATTGACGGACTTGGGGATGTCGGTAAGGGGAAATATACTAAGAAAAAAGCAGAAAAAACATTTACAAACGAAGAAAAAGATGATATAATAAATACGGAGAGTGGTAGTGTGTTTGGAATTGTAAATTTGGGGAAAATTAATACATTGCCGCTTGAAAGTGAATTTGGCAAATTGTTGACGGATGATATTATTATTACAAATGAGCGTGTAGAACATATAAAAATTAGACATCCTGAAGATTATTCATTGTTTGAATTGTATGGTGCAGAAACTGTATCAAAACCGGATGTGATAATTAAAGATTCAAAAAATGCAGGAACGGTCTTTATGATTAAAAAGTTGCCTGATACAAATTTAAATGTTGTTGTAAGGCTTGTTCTTGAAACAGACAACTCAAAGTTAAAGAATTCTGTAATGACTTTTTATAGAATCAGAAACAAAAATTTGGAAAAATTGGCAACAAAAAATAAAGTACTTTACAAAAAGGAATAATTCTGCTATAATATGATTACAATAAAATTAGGCATTTTGAAGTAGAGATTGTGCTGCTACACACCCTTGAGGTCAAAAGAAATGCGGGAAAGGGCACACCCGCCAAAATGCCGTTTTATCCGCCTTGAGAAATCAGGGCGGTATTTTTATTCACAATTTAATGATTCAAGCACTCCGTTTGGGGTGCTTTTTTCATACCCTATTAACCCCGTCAGAGGTTTATCTGACTTACTTTCAGCTGCAGACAGAGCAGTAAAAATATCATGTAGAAAGGACACAAAAATGAAAGACATTTTCACAATTCTTGCCGAAAACAAGGTAACTGTTCCCGAAGAGGCAAAAAAGGCAATCACTGCCGCTGTCAATGAAAATTACAAGACGATTGCAGAGGTTGATAAAATCACTGCTTCAAGGGACAATTACAAAACACAGCTCGAAACAGCCCAGAATGCGCTCAAAGAGTTCGAGGGTGTTGATGTAAAGGAACTGCAGGGCAAAATCACAAATCTTCAGAATGACCTTGCAACAAAGGACAAGGAACATCAGGACAAGCTTGCTGATATTGAATTCAATTCGGTTCTTGATTCCTCAATAACATCATCAAAGGCAAAGAATGCAAAGGCTGTCAGGGCTCTGCTTGACCTTGAAGCTCTGAAGAAAAGCAAAAATCAGGCAGAAGACATCAAAACGGCTCTTGAAAATATCAAAAAAGATAATGATTTCCTTTTTGATTCCGAAGAGCCTGTCAACAATTCCGTAAAAGATACGGGAAATCCCAATACAGGCGGCGGCGAGTTCGATAAAATGCGTGCAGCAATGGGACTTCCGCCCGAAAAGAAAGGTGAGTAATTTATATGGCATTTCAGCTTGCTAAAAACTACACAGCTCTGCTTGACGAAGTGTACAAAGCCGCTTCCGTAACAGCAGATCTTGTCGGTGATCAGTCTATGATCAAAGCCGGCGCAAATGTAAACGAAATCTGTTATCCTCAGCTTGATGTAACAGGTCTCGGCGATTATGACCGCAACAGCGGTTACACAACAGGTGCGGTTGACCTTAAGTGGGCAACAGCAAAATTCAACTATGACAGAGGTACAAAGATTACCGTTGATGTCATGGACGACGAAGAGACATTCAATCTTGCTTTCGGCAAGGCAGGTGCGGAGCTTATCCGTACAAAGGTTGCTCCCGAAGGCGATGCTTTCACTTTTGCAACTCTTGCAGCAGTTCAGGGCATCTCAATCGCAGATGCAGTAAACTTTGCTGATGCAGAAGCAGGTGACTTCCTTAAAGAACTCATTGTTGCAAAGAACACAATGGATGAACTTGAAGTTCCCGAAGAAGGCAGAATCCTTTATGCAACACCTACACTTCTCAACGGTGTAATGGCTCTTGACACAACAAAATCAAGAGAAATCCTCAACAGCTTCACTCTCAAGAAGAAGGTTCCTCAGAGCCGTTTCTATACAGCTATCGACCTTCTCAGCGGTAAGGATGATGAGGAAGCAGGTCACTACAGAAAGGCTGCAGATGGCAGAGATATCAACTTCATGATTGTTCACAAGCCTGCACTTATCAAGTTTGATAAGCACGTTGCAAACGATGTTATTCCTCCCGAACTCAACCCCGATTCAGACGGTTACATTCTCAAGTACCGTAAGTACGGTCTTGTTGATGTTTACAAGAACAAGGCTGCAGGTATTTACCTGAGCTATAAGGAGGCTTGATTATGGCTCACACAGTTGGACTTAAAGTCAAGAAAGCAAAAGGCAGAGGCCAGACACCCCCTCAGAATCCTCCCCAGACTCCCGTTCAGACTGATAACGGCGGTGCAGGACAGCCCGAAAACAAGGGGTGATGCAACGTGTTCGCAGATTATTCTTATTATCTGAATGAATATCTCTGTGGCATGACAGCGGTTCTTAATGAACACACCTTTGCGTTTTATCAGCGGAAAGCACAGCAGAGAATAAAACAGTATACCCACGGAAATATTGATGAATCAGCCGTGCCCGACTGTGTAAAGCTCTGCTGTTGCGAGCTTGCAGAATATCTGTTCAAAGCAGAAAAATCAAGACCTCAGACAGGCGTTGCATCTGAAAGCGTGGGAGATATGTCCGTTTCTTATAAACAGGAAGATTTTTCCCGTCTTATTGCAAGAGATGTAAGAAACATTATTTATACCAACCTTGCAGACACCGGGCTTCTTTTCGGAGGTATCGAGTGATGATATGCACAGCTGATTGCACTGTTTTTGTCGCTCTCGAAAAAGGCTTTGAGAGTCGTTATATTCCTGAATGTCATTGGGTGGAGAATTTATCTTCCGATGTTTCAAAAACAGGGCAGAGAAAATCTGACACGGTGACAGTGTATATTCCGTCTGAATACTCAGCTCTTGCTCCGAAAAATACTGACAGGGATATGCTTGTAAGGGGCAATTGTGATTTTGTTTTTGACAACACGGACGACGGTACCGTTTCCGCAAGTATGAGGGAGTTTCGCAAGAAACATAAATTTTACACCGTGAAGGAGCTTGACAGCAAACTTTACGGAAGCAATGTTTCTCATATAAAGGTTGTGGCAAAATGAGTATAAAACAGCCCGCAAATGTTTATAACGGGGATATGGAGCTTGTATGGAACAGTAAATTTGCGGTTATCCGCAGCGAACAGATTCAAAAAGCTCAGGAGTTTGTTGACTCTGAATGTATAAGGCTTATGAAACCATATACACCGTTCAGAAACGGCTTTCTTGAAAAGAGTGCAACACTCGGTACTGTAATCGGAAGCGGTGAAATTCATCAGAATGCACCGTATGCCCGTTATCAGTATTACGGTATGCTTATGGTTTCAAGCATAACCGGTTCAGCCTTTGCAAGTCAGGGCGAAAAGAAAGTGCTTACGGATACTCCGTTGGAATATGACAAAAGCAAACATCCTCAGGCGGGGTCTTTCTGGTTTGAGAGAATGAAAGCAGACCATAAAAAAGACATTTTACAGGGTGCTGCACAGATAATGGGAGGAAAAGCAGAATGAATATAATTGAGCTTGTAAAAAGCATTGTTGAATCCTATGAGGACATAGGAAAACTTCATATTGACTATACGGGCGCAGTTCCCGACAGTTGCGGTATTTCGTCAACGGGTGATGTGTTGCTGAAAGAGGATATACTCGGTAACAAGACACGGCAACACAATTTTGTGCTTTATACCGTCTGGCAGTCACAGTCCGATTATGACCGTATGGTAAACAGCGGTATTCTGCTCGGTCTTCAGTGTTTTCTTGAAAGCAATGCGCAGGAACAGGCCGTCACTTCCCCCGACGGAAAAAACGGAAACTTAAAATCAATCACCTGCTCAAACGGTATGCTGTATCAGGTGCCGAACGGCAACTTTAATGCAGGTGTTATTTATCAGTTGCAGATTTCGGCACAATATATCATTTATGAATAGGAAGTGAAATTCTATGTCAGAAGTAAAAAAGCTTAAGAGAGGTGCTCTTGCACACTATCTTGACACTAATTTTTCACCCGATGCAGAGGAAATGAAATGGTTTCTTATCGGCAAGGATGTTGAAGACCTGAGTGTGGGCCTTAATCCCAGCACCACACCCAAGAAGAATATTCTTGACGAAACAACTATTGATGATGAAGGTTATGAGCCTTCATTCGATGTTGATACTTATTATGCAGACCCCTCAGACGGTGCATTCTATGAAAAAATCAAGGATATTGCAATGAATCGCCTTACAGGTGATGCCTGCAAAACGAGAATTCTTGAAGTTATCATTGATAAGACCGAAGCTCCCTTTGATGCATGGGTTGAAGATGTTATCGTCAAGCCTCAGTCATACGGCGGTGCCGTGGGTGGTGTCAGAATTCCTTATAATGTTGCTTTCTGCGGTAACAGAAAAAAGGGAACTGTTACGCTTGTTGACAAAGTCCCCACATTCTCAGCTCAGGCAGCAGCAGAATAAAAATATATCCCTCTTGTTGACACAAGGGGGATTCTTCTTTAAGGAGTGATTTTTTTTGAAATCAATTAATTTTAATACCGGCATAAAAACTTATGCCGTAAACGGTGACGAAAAAAACGTCATTTCAATCAATGTAAACGATATCAATCTGCTTAAGCGCATCAAAGAAGCAGAAGAAATTTTTGAGCCTTATCTTGCAAGGCTTAATAATGAACCCAGAACACCTGAGCTTATGGCAGAGGTTGATGCACAAATCAAAGAGAAGCTCAATTATATTTTCGGAACAGATATATCGGAACACGCTTTCGGCGGTGTCAACTGTCTTTCACCCCTTGAAGACGGCAGACTTCTGTTTGCATCATTCTTTGAAGCGTTTGCTCCCGTTGTAATTGAGGATATAAATGCAAGCACAGCAAGTTTTGCCGAAAAAAACAAAGACAAGCTCAGAAAATATATGCCTGAACCTGAGAAATCTTCCGTTGTTGATTTGTCGGATCTTACACCCGAACAGATAGCATATCTGGAGAGTCTTAAGAAATGATAGGTCAATTACCGAAAACGCTTAATGTCGGCGGTAAAGAATACCCCATAAGAAGTGATTTCAGAGATGTTCTGCGTGTTTATGCGGCATTTGACGACAAGGAGCTTACCGAACATGAACAGGCATACCTCTGTATGGTGAATATTTATCCCGATTTCGACAAGATACCCGATGAATACCTTCAGGAAGCCTGTGATAAAGCCTATTGGTTTGTCGGTGGCGGTGACACTCCGCAATCAGAGCCCGAAAAAACAAAAATGCTTGATTGGAAACAGGATGAGAATATTCTTTTTCCTGCAATCAATAAGGCGGCAGGGTTTATTGTCAGAGAGCGGGAATATCTCCACTGGTGGGAATTTCTCGGCTTTTTCGGTGAAATCGGTGACGGTCTTTTCTCTTCTGTAATGAACATCAGAAACAAAAAGGCAAAGGGTAAACCCCTCGAAAAACACGAAAAAGAATTTTATAAGAAAAACAAGAACCTTATAAACATAAAAACTCCCGAAGATATCGAAGCTGAAGAGGAGCTTAATGCTGTTCTTGACACTTGGATATGAGGAGTGGTGAAAAATGAAAAAATACTGCTGTAAAAAATGCGGACGGATACTGTTTGAAGGTGTTTTTTACGGCTCAATAAAAATTGTTTGCAGAAAATGCAAAACGGTTAATATTTACGAAAACAAATAATCTGCACAGCGTACCCAGCGTACCCGCAGACTTTCGGAAAACAGTCTGAAAGGAGTGGGTATTTTATGGCTGTTGACGGATATTTAAAATTTAATACAAAAATTGATACCAAAGGTTTCAATGCCGGGACAAAACAGATTTCTAACTCTGTAATGAGCATAAAATCGTTACTCGGCAAACTCGGTACTGTTGCTTCTTCTGCATTTGCAGTAAAGGGGCTTGTTGACTTCGGTAAACAGGCAATCGATACAGCATCAGACATTCAGGAAGTGCAGAATGTTGTTGATGTTTCTTTCGGCAAAATGAAGAGCAAAATGGAAGAGTTTGCTGATTCTGCCGTTGAAACCTACGGTATATCAAAACTGACTGCAAAACAGACAGGCTCAACATATATGGCAATGGCAAAGGGTATGCAGATTGCCGATGATATGGCTTCGGATATGGCTGTTACTTTAACAGGCTTGTCTGCTGATATGGCATCGTTTTATGACAAAGAGCAGAGTGCTACTGCTACGGCACTTAACTCTGTGTTTACAGGTGAAACAGAAACCTTAAAAACATACGGTATTGTAATGACTGAAGCCAATTTGCAGCAGTTTGCCTATACTCAGGGAATCAATAAAAAAATCTCTGCAATGTCACAGGCAGAAAAAGTGCAGCTCCGTTATAACTATGTGCTTTCACAGACGGCTCTTGCACAGGGCGACTTTGCAAGAACTTCAGACGGATGGGCAAACCAGACAAGAATCCTTTCTGAACAGTGGAAAGAGTTTTCGGGAACGGTCGGTACCGCCCTTATCAATATTCTTTTACCTGCTGTTCAGGCTTTGAACTCTGCAATGTCATCATTGATTTCTTTTGCAAACAAAGCACTGTCTGTATTGGGTGCCTTGTTTGACTGGGATTTGGATGCATCTTTCGGCGGAGCTTCTTTGGATGATGCTGTTGCCTCGGTTGATTCACTTGCAGAAAGTCAGAATGCTTTAACCGATGCCACAAATGCCACAGCAGAAGCCAACAAAAGAAGTCTTGCTGGGTTTGATAAAATCAATAAATTATCAGACAATTCATCTTCATCGGGTGGTGGTTCTTCATCAGGCGGAGCTGCAACAGGTGATAAAACAGTTGAGATTTCAGTAGACGCAAAAACATCAGAGGCGGAAAATAAGTTGTCTTCGTTTGTTGACAAAATAAAAGCGAATTTCAATGGGTTAAAGACCTGGTGGGATACAAACTTCTCTGATATCTTTTCGGACTTTGCGGAAGATTTTGATGTTGAAGCAGTGGAGCTTAAAGCGACGCTGAATAATGTTTTTTCAGATCTGCAGACTCTTGCAGAACCTCTGAAAGATTATTTTAACGGTGATTTTACAACTTCATTGCAGACATCTTTGGCAACTATATCGTCAATTATTACAGGGCTGCTTGATTCGTTCAACCTTGTTTTCGGGGATATATGGAATGTTGTATTGTTTCCGTTTACACAGAGTCTGTTAACCTCGTTTCTTCCTACTGTTACTCAGATATCAACAGAAATCAAAACATTTCTCGGTGATGCTTTTACTTCTGTTAAAGCTTTGTTTGATGAAGTATGGACAAACGGAATCAAGCCTGCTCTGGAAGTGGCAACTACAATCATTACAGATTTGTTCAGCAGCTTTGAAGAAGCGTGGAATAAGTGGGGACAGCCCGTTTTTGACAACCTGAAAACAGCATTTGAAGGTACTGTAAATACAATTACAACTTTTTGGGAAACCACAATTAAACCGATATGGGAAAAACTTGTTGTTGCAGTAAAAGAAATCTGGGATGAACATCTGAAGCCTCTTGTTGATAATTTTCTTGATTTTGTCGGTGAGTTTGTTAACGGTGCGCTTGAGATATATAACAAATTTATTCTTCCTATTGTATCCTGGTTCGTTGAAAAATTCGGTCCGCCGATTTCTGCAATTTTTCAGAAAGTTGTAGATTTTGTAAAAGAAGCAATCGGAAAAGTTATTGATGTTGTTAACGGCATTATTACAAGCCTTAAAGGTGTTGTGCAGTTCGTTACCGGTATTTTTACAGGAGACTGGAAAAAGGCTTGGGAAGGAATCAAAACATTCTTTTCAGGAATCTGGAGCAATCTTGTTACGATAGTATCAGGACCTATCGAAAAGATAAAAGGATTCTTCTCGTCACTTTCATCAAGTATCAAAAATACTTTTGCTTCAATTCCCAACTGGTTCAGAGATAAATTCTCGGAAGCCTGGACAAAGGTTAAGGATGTTTTCTCTAAGGGCGGAAAGATTTTCACCGGCATCAAGGACGGAATTCTCAACGGTCTTAAAACTGTTATTAACGGCATTATAGACGGCATAAACAAAGTAATTGCAACGCCGTTCAACGGAATCAATACGGCATTGAAAAAAATCAGAGATATTTCTATTGCAGGTATAAAACCGTTTGAAAAGAAAATTTCACTTATAAATGTTCCTCAGATTCCCAGACTTGCTACGGGTACTGTTGTTCCTGCAAATTACGGTGAATTCCTTGCCGTGCTCGGTGATAACAAGCGAGAAACCGAAGTTGTATCTCCGCTTTCCACAATGAAACAGGCTCTTGCAGAAGTTCTGTCTGCATCAGGCGGTGACGGGGATATCAATATTGTTGTTACTCTTGACGGTGATGTTGTTTATAAAAATGTTGTCAAGAAAAACAAGCAGAATACAAAACGAACAGGAGTGAACGCACTTGCGGGTTGATGAAATTACAATAAACGGGTACAGAATTCCTGTACCCAATGAAAACGGTTTCAAACGCACAAAAAATAAGCTGTGGTCGAGTAATACAGGCAGAACAGCAAGCGGTAAAATGGTCGGAGATATAAAGGCTGTCAAATATACACTTGAATTTTCGTGGAAAAAGCTCACTGCTGCCGAAGTTGCTTTGCTTGAAAAAGCTGTGGGCACAGTTGCGTTTTTTTCTGTTTCTTTTCCGAAAGAAGGTACAGGAGAGAAACTGACAAAAAACTTTTATGCTGCAGATATGACATACGGTACAAAAAAGTATGAAAACGGAAATGAAATATACAGTGATGCAGTATTGCAGATTATTGAACAGTGAGGTGTGAAATGTTTACAGATGTAAGTAATGAATTCATAAACGTACATTCAGCATCCGGAAGAACATTTCGTGCGCTGTTGTATGATAATAAATCTGAAATAATATCATCTGATATCACAAGTCTTAAAACATCTTCGGGTGACAGTGCGTGTGAAGATATCAGCGTGGGAAAAGTCTTTTCTTCTGTTGTGAATATGGAAATGCAATACAGTGACGCTATTGCACAAAAACTCATAAACGGAACAAAAGTAATGCTGTATCTCGGCTTGCAGTTATCTGACGGTAGTTTTGAAGATATTCCCGTAAACACGGATTTTAAGGTTATATCCGGTGTCAGAAACGGAGAAAAATTTGCTGTTACATTTGCAGACAAATTGTATGACAGCGATATTCTTTTCACTTGTGTAACATCTTCACCAACGGCAGAGGATATTGTCCGTGAAATCTGTAATGACCTCGGCATTAGTGAGTATGATGCTGACGGGTGCAATCTTTCTTCATTGAAAATTTCTGCGATTCCCGAAAACGCAACCTGCAGAAAAATGCTCGGTTACATTGCTTCATATTTCGGCAAGAATGTGTATATCGGAAGAGACGGAAAACTTCTTTTCAGATGGTACGATTTCAATTCTTCTCAGGAGCTCGATGATGACAGTATAGAAACTCCTGAAATCGGCGACAGCGTTTCTGTCGGAGCTTTGTCTTGTTTTGTTGACAGTGAAAAAACACTTTCATCAGGAAGTGGCAGAGCACTGAGCTTTGAAAATCCTTATATGACACAGACTCAGCTTAATTCAATAAAGCCTTCTCTTTGTGTGTCATATAACATTGCATCAATCAGACACCTTGTGGGGAGTGTTCTCGTCGATGCGTGGGATACAGTCTGTTATAACGGATGTATTATCCCTGTGATGGGTTGTGATGTGGAGTTTGACGGTGGTGTTGCAACCACATATACATCTGCAGGAAAAACAGCAGAAGAGGTTGCAGCAAAAAGAACTGTATCGACAGAGGTTCTGATAGAACGGGCAAAAAAATATGCCGATGATGCGGCAGAAAAGGCAACGGAGCTTATTCGTGGAGCAAACGGCGGATATTACATAGAAAAAACGGATGCAAACGGGAAACCGTATGAAACACTTTGGATGGATGCCGATACGGAAGAAATTGCAAAGCATTGCATTTGTATAAACAAAAACGGCATAGGCTTTGGTGAAAAGAACAGCAAAAATGAATGGATCTTCAAACAGGCATGGACAATAGACGGTACTATTGTTACTGATTTTATAACTGCAAACGAGCTTGAAATAAGAGGTAAGCTTACAAATAAAAAATCGGGTACGGCAGTGAATGCTCAGATGGATATGAATTTTGAAGTATCCGCAGAACTGAGCCTCCCGTTCCTTAATAAGACTGTAAATGCTGCAGGTCTTCGTGCCTGGTCTGATAAGGATAATGCAACAAATGAAGCTCTTTACACGAACTGGGGTGTATTTTTCGATTCATTGAATGAAGATGATTCATTGCATACCTTGCTGACAAGCATTCTTGCTTCTGCAAACGGTTTGAATTTTTACGGTGTCAGAGGATTTTATCTTGTAGGAAAAGAGGAAAACGGAAAAATTCCGCAAGTAGGAGCTTTGGTTGGAAGTGGCTTCTGGAGTAATGATGCATTTCGTACCGAAGATGGTTTTTATGTAAATAGTATCCCTTGCATTACTGAGTGGACAGGTGTGAATAATCGTATTCAGGACGGATATATGGAAGATTGTAACAGTCCCTGGGCGGATGTGACATCTTCATATGAAGAAGACCATCTTGTATGTATTGAGGTTTTTAATAAAAACACCTTGAATCTGCCCTTTGAAGGCTCAGTCGGTTATATTATCACGCTGAATTATTTTTTGGCAACAAGCAGATATACTATTCAGTTCGGCATCAGATACCGTGATAATCAGATAAAAATGCGCTCGTATAACAAGATAAACTCCAACGCTGACGGCACAAACAGTGCGTGGTCTGATTGGAGTGAACCTTTTGTTACAAGCGATGTGACAAACAGGTTGTCTTCTGAAATTGCAGATGTGAGGAATTCTTTTTCGGCATCGTTTGATTCTTCTGCTGTTGCAGGTTGTGAAAAATCTCTTTCGGGATGTATTACTCAATGGGGTACCATAATGGTTTCCACGAGCGGGACCATTGTTTCATTGCCTCAGACATACAAAAATAAGAATTACGGAATTTCTCTTACGCCTATGGGAGCAAACAGAAATGTATGGTATTCAATGCCTACAGTAAACAGTTTCAAAATCTGGGCATCCGCTGATGATACTCCCGTAAGCTGGATGACAATAGGAATATGAGGTGAGTTTATTGAATGTGAAACGTGGTACAACTCCAACACTCGAAATTAAATTAAATAATATTGATTTTGCTGATGTCAAATCGATTGATTTTGTTTTCAAACATCAGAAATCAGAATCAGGCAGAGTAATTGTTAAGAAAAGTTATCCTGATGATGGCAAATATGAAGATGATGTTGTGAAATTAAGATTTGAAGAATCTGAAACAAGAAAATTCACTTCCGGTTCTGTTGTCTATATGGATACCAGAATTATTCTTTCCGACGGAAGCATTCCCGAAACATCAATTGCCGAATTCAATGTCAATCCCACATTATTCGAGGAGCGTAAGACAATATGATAGAAGTGGAAGTAAAAACGACAGCCCCTGTGAATGTTAATGTCGGTGATGTATATACAGAAACATTTCATGGTGCCCCTTCAGAAAATCAGGCAGTGCTTAATAAATTCAATGAAGATGAAAACGGAAATCTGTATTACGGTAATGAAAGGATTGCTTCTGTTCCTGCAGGTGGCAATGAAGGTCAGGTGCTGACAAAAAAATCTGATACCGATTATGATTACGGTTGGAAAAACAGCGTGACACTCGAATATAATTCGGGTGTTTTATCAATTTTTTAAAGGAGAAATTAACAATGGCACAGAACATACTTGTAAACGGCAATACATATTCAAACGTTGAAAAACTTCGTATCCCGAAAGCTGACAATCCCTCAGATTTTGCAGTTTTCCCTGACACATCCGATGCAAATCTTTCAGCAAACAAAATGCTTGTCGGCTCATCGGGTTACGATGCAAACGGTGAAAAAGTTGACGGTAACATTCAGAGCATCGAAGAGCATTCATACACACCCGGGACAGCCGATTCTGAAATTCCTGCAGGAAAATATCTTGCAGGAAAACAGATTATAAAAGGTGACTCGGCTCTGATACCTGCAAATATAGTGAAAGGCAAAACAATATTCGGTGTTGCAGGTAATGCCACAAGTGCAACATTCAGCCTTGCTGACGGTGTCCTTTCAATTTATTGAGGTGTTGCATTATGTCTCATAACCTTAAAATTAACGGTGTCGAATATCCGGCTGTTGATAAAATCGCTGTTCCTGATGTGAACGGTAAAGATGTTGAATTTGTTATTTCTGACGGTTATATCGATAAAACCAAAGTCACACATTTTGCTGCAGGAGTTATGCCTAATGTAACTGCAGGTATGAAATTTTCAGTTACAGGTATAAAAGATGAAAAAACAGGTGAAGCATTCACGCCAAAGGGCATTATAGGTTTCATATGTCCCACATCTACAGATAATTTTTACAGTTCTGGTAATAAGCCTGCAACAGTTGCTTTTTACAGAAATGATATTGCAGGAGACAGTGCAGCGATAGCAGCATACAATACCGCCTATTCGGTGCGAATTCATACAACAGTTTTGATTGATACAGACCTGCCGAATCTTACAATAAGCGGTAACAGCTTTACATATGACTCTGCAACTGCATCAATGTACGGTCTTATGGCAGCAGCTCGCTGGAGGTGGTTTGCGTGGGGGTAAAATATTATAAAAAATATATTGAATCTGAAAACAGATATCAGTATGAAGAACGAAATGTTTCATCATCGGATGAAGCAATGATTGAAATTTCAAAAGAAGAATATGAATCCGAAACGGCAAAGCAATGGGAAGAATATCTCGCATCGCTTCCCGTGACCGATGAGCCGACATATGAAGAACTTCTTATCGAAAATCAGGAGCTTGAAAGGGAAAATGCATCACTTCTTTATCAGATTCTGACAGGGGAGGAGCTTTCAGATGTTTGAAAAAATCAGAAAATATTATGAAATCGGACTTTATAAGGAAGTCCATATCAGAAAGCTTCTCTCTGTGGGAGCTATAAACGAAGAACAGTATGAGAAAATTGTAAAGGAGAATGAAAATGAGTAGAAAAATTTACATTGATGCAGGACACGGCGGAGTTCAGCCGGGAGCTTGCAACGGTAAAAGAAAAGAGTCTGATGATGTTCTCAGACTTGCCCTTATGGTTCAGGAGCTTCTTTCAGAACAGGACTGTGAAGTCAGAATGTCCCGAACAAAGGATGTTGACATCAGCATTTCTGACCGTTGCAGAGATGCGAACAACTGGGGAGCTGATTATTTTCTTTCAATTCACCGTAATTCTGCATCAGCTTCTGCTACAGGTGACGAAATATGGATTTATTCTAAATCTAACAAAAACACCGAGGCTAAGGCGAAGAAAATTCTTGATGCAGTCTGTAAAACTGACGGTCTTAAAAACAGAGGTGTCAAACGTGGCGCTCCTTCATACACCGATTATGGTGTAAACAGGGATACATATATGGCATCTTCACTTCTTGAACTCGGCTTCATTTCAAATTCCAATGACAACAAGGTTTTTGATGCCAAACTCAAGGAAATGGCCCTTGCAATTGCAAAGAGTGTGCTTTCAGTTGTGGGCGGTGAGTTTGTGCTCAAGGGTGATGTGGACGGTGACGGTGATAAAGATGCTGCCGATGCGAGAAAAGCTCTCAGAGCTTCTGCAAAGCTTGAAACTCTCACCGAAGAACAGAAGAAAGCAGCTGACATGAACGGTGACAATAAAATCACTGCTGCCGATGCACAGAGAATCCTTAAAGATGTTGCGGGGGTGAAGTGATGAACGATGAAAAGGAAATCTGGGAACGTCTGACGGCTGTGGAGCAGAGTAATAAATCTGCACATCACCGTATTGATTCCATCGAAAAGCTGACACAATCCGTTTCAGATATGGTCGTTGAAGTCAAGCATATGCGTGAGGACCTTAACAAAATGCACGATGAACTTGATGAAGTTAAAAACAGACCGTCAAAATTTGTGGATAAGTTCATGTATGCCGCCATCGGTGCTGTTGCTTCAGGACTTGTTTCACTTGCACTGTCACAGATTTTTTAACAAAAAAATAACGTGCAATTTTTTAATAAAGATGCACGCAAAGAAAGGAAATCCTTATGGAAATTATAACTTACATAACAGAAAATGCAATCATTCTCATTCCTGTGCTTATCATCATCGGACTCATCCTGAAGAAACTCGAATTTATCCCGGATAAGTACATTCCTGTGATTCTTCTGCCGATTGGCATTGTCGGCGCAATGGCTCTCGGAGAGTGGACTGTTGAATCAGCTATCCAGGGCATACTCGTCACCGGTGCTGCAGTTTACGGTAATCAGATTGTCAAACAACTCAAGAAAAATGAATAAGATATGATTTTGCTCCCTCTCGTTCCTTGCGGATCGGGAGGGAGTTTTTTTGTAGTTTTTTATAATTGTCAGATTTAATAAATAGCAATTTCGCTGAATTTATAAAAATATCTTGATTTTTGTGATATGTTTTGATAATATAAAAATAAAATTAATATATGCACAGAAAATATAATATGTAAAAAATATCATTTTATAAAAATGATAATACGATAAATACTTTGAGTTAT
>JAZUCO010000056.1:0-9371 GCA_045639185.1 Acutalibacteraceae bacterium | reverse complement strand
TGCAGTTGTGTCATAACGAACCTGTCCGGAAATTACAAGCATCGGGATAGAATCAAGCCAACCGCCAACAACACCCGTTATGGCATTTGTACCACCGGGGCCTGTTGTGACAACACAAGCAGCAATCTTATTATGGATTCTCGCATAGCTTTCCGCTGCGATTGCACAAGCCTGTTCGTGGTGGTTATATACACAATGCATACCTTCCTGATGACCGAAAGCATCGTTAAGATGCATTGCACCGCCACCTGTTACGGTGAAAGCGGTGTCGATACCGTGGTCAACAAGAAACTGCGAAATATAATTGGAAACTTTTATTTTCATTTAGCTTCAACTGCCTCAATAATTGTTTTTGCCATATAGTCAATCATTTCGTCTGTCATTCCGGGATATACGCCAACCCAGAATGTGTTGTTCATGATTGTGTCTGTGTTTGTAAGTTCGCCTACGACTCTGTAGCCCTTGCCTGAAGCTCTCATTTCATCAAAACAGGGGTGCTTTGTGAGGTTGCCTGCGAAGAGCATTCTTGTCTGTACGCCCTTTGCTTCAACATACTTTACAACTTCTGTTCTGCTGATTCCTTCGTTACAAGTGATAAGGAAACCGAACCATGAGGGATCACCGTTTTCAACTGCTTCGGGCAGGACAACTTTGTCTGCAATGGGAGCAAGACCTGCTTTAAGACGAGCAAAATTGTGTTTTCTTCTCTCAACGAATGTGGGGAATTTTTCAAGCTGAGCACAGCCTACAGCTGCCTGAAGGTCTGTAGCCTTGAGGTTATAGCCGAAGTGTGAATATACATATTTATGGTCATAACCGAAAGGAAGTTCACCGTACTGACCGTCAAAACGATGACCGCAGAGATTGTCCTGACCTGAGTTACATACACAGTCACGACCCCAGTCACGGATTGAACGGCTGATTCTTGCAAGAAGAGGATTATCTGTGTAAACAGCACCGCCTTCACCCATTGTCATATGGTGAGGAGGATAGAATGATGATGTACCGATATCACCGATTGTACCTGTGAATTTCTTCACACCGTCGATTGTGTACTGTGAACCGAGTGCGTCGCAGTTATCTTCAATAAGCCAGATATCGTGCTTTGTGCAGAAGTCCTTAACTGCTTTAAGGTCAAAGGGATTGCCGAGTGTATGAGCAATCATAACAGCCTTTGTCTTTTCCGAATAAGCTTCTTCAAGCTTTGTTACATCAATATTGTACTGAGGAATTGTAACGTCAACAAATACGGGAATTGCACCATACTGAATGATGGGTGTTACTGTTGTGGGGAATCCTGCTGCAACTGTGATGACTTCATCACCGGGAAAAACTCTCTTGTCACCGAGAAGAGGTGATGTAAGTGTCATAAATGCAAGAAGGTTTGCACTTGAACCTGAGTTTACAAGTGCGCATGAACGAACTCCGAGATACTTTGCAAGTTTCTTTTCGAATTCGTCTGTATATCTGCCTGCAGTGAGCCAGAATTCGAGAGCGCTGTCAACGAGATTTACAGCTTCGTTGCTGTCATAAACTCTTGATGCGTAAGGAATTCTCTGTCCCTCAACAAAATCTTTCTTTACGTTGTGATATTTTTCAAAATACTCAGCAACCGCTGAGAGTATGGCTTGTTTATCCTGTTCC
This sequence comes from Acutalibacteraceae bacterium, assembly GCA_045639185.1. Taxonomy (GTDB): domain Bacteria; phylum Bacillota; class Clostridia; order Oscillospirales; family Acutalibacteraceae; genus UBA1081. The sequence goes on along the minus strand of JAZUCO010000056.1, from coordinate 7,727 downwards.
TGATTGCTCATATTTACAGTCCTTTCAGATTATATATTAAAAAATTCTTTGATTTGTTTTTCTGTCATTGCGGGCACATCGCCTTTTTCAGCAAACACCTTTGTCCATTCAACTGTCTTTTCAACAGCTTCAACAGCAGACCATGTGGGTTTCCATCCGAATGTTGTTTTAAGAAGTGAACAGTCGAGTTTAAGGAAGTTTGCTTCGTGAGGTCCGTCTTTCTTGAGACATTCAAAAGTCTGTCCGTCACCCCAGGAGTTGCAGAAGATTGTTGCAAGCTGACCTGTTGTAAGGCAGTCTCTCTCATCGGGACCTACATTGTAATAACCCTGATATTTTATATCTTCATACTGCGCCTGGGCAATCATAAGATATGCGTTAAGAGGCTCAAGCACGTGCTGATAAGGTCTTGTTGAGTTGGGATTTCTGACAATAACGGGCTGTTTGTCCATAGCAGCACGCACGCAGTCGGGAATAATTCTGTTATCTGCAAAGTCACCGCCGCCGATAACATTGCCTGCTCTTGCAGTTGAAACAGCTACACCGGTATTGTCAAAGAAAGATGCTTTGTAGCTGTGAGTAACAAGCTCAGAGCAAGATTTTGAGTTTGAATAAGGATCAAAACCGTCAAGAGGTTCGTTTTCACGATAACCCCAGCACCATTCGTTATTCTTATAAACCTTGTCCGTTGTAACATTGAGAACAGACTTTACAGAGGGAGTGAGTCTTACACATTCAAGAATGTTTACAGTACCCATAACGTTTGTTTCGTATGTGTACTTAGGCTCTTCATAAGATGTGATAACAATAGGCTGTGCTGCAAGATGGAACACAATTTCAGGCTGAACTTCATCAAATACAGCCTTGAGATGATCATAATCTCTGATATCACCGATAACAGACTTCATTTTGCCTTCAAGACCTGCGATATAGAAGAGATTAGGGTCTGTGGGAGGTTCAAGCGAATAACCTGTCAGATCTGCACCTGCCATAACAAGTATCTTTGAAAGCCAGGAGCCTTTGAAACCTGTGTGACCGGTCAGAAGAACTTTTTTACCTTTATAAAAATCAAGATTCATAAGATTTCCTTTCAATGCATAATGCAGAATGCACAATGCACAATTATTTATAAAATCCGAAGATTCAGTGTAGGGCGGAATGCCTTCATCCCGCCGTTAAAATTTTATCAAACTTTGCGGCGGCTTGAGGACAAGCCGTCCTACGCAAATGTTTTTTAATTACCAGACCTTCCAAGGTGCTGTGCCGTCTGCCCAGAGTTTTTCAAGATAATTCTTATCTCTGAGAGTATCCATACACTGCCAGAATCCGTCGTGAGGGTAAGCCATAAGCTCGCCACGTCTTGCAGCCTCTTCAAGAGGATACTTTTCAAATACAGTTGAGTCGCCTTCGATAAGGTCAAGAATTTCAGGCTGAAGCACCATAAAGCCACCGTTGATAACACCGCCGTCCTGCTGTGTTTTTTCACGGAACTGCTGAATGCAACCTTCTTCATTTATATCAAGCACACCGAAACGTGCTGTGATTTTGATTGCTGTAAGAGTTGCCATTTTGCCGTGTGCTTTGTGGAACTCAAGAAGCTTGTTGATATCAACGTCTGAAACACCGTCACCGTAAGTGAGGAAGAAAGGTTCGTCACCGAGATATTCTCTGACTCTCTTTACTCTGCCGCCAGTCATTGTGTTAAGACCTGTGTCAACAAGAGTTACTTTCCAGGGTTCTGAAAAGTTTGTGTGAACTGTCATTTCACCATTGTCTGAGAAGTCGAATGTGATATCACTTCTGTGAAGATAATAATCTGCAAAGAACTCCTTGATTACGTGCTGTTTGTAGCCGCAGCAGATAACGAATTCATTGAAGCCGTAATGAGAATACTGCTTCATAATGTGCCAGAGAATAGGCATATCGCCGATCTGAATCATGGGTTTGGGGATAAGATGGCTTTCTTCACTGATTCTTGTTCCGAATCCGCCTGCAAGAATTACAACTTTCATATTATCTGTCCTTTCTTTTAACCTACAATATTATTATAGGCAGTAAAAATCACGGGAATTAAATATACTATACCAACGGCACATAACATACCGATAAAATAGACTTTTTCAAAAATCTTAAGGAATGCGTTTGAAGCATTCTGACTGAAAGGCTTTTTCTTTTCTATAAAATAGATGCCTGCAACAGCAATGCCTGTTATTACTGTTATGGTGATACCGAGTTTCATTCCGTAGGGAAGATAACTCATCTCAATAACATTTTCGCCATCCTCAAGCTCAACAGCCATAAATGAACTCATTGCAATTGCAATATCTTTCTTTTCACCGTTGACTTTACAGTTCCAACCTTCGTCATAAGTCACGGGAATGAAAACATAATTGCCTGCTTTTCCGTTTTTAACCGTTGCGGTAAGACTCTTGGGACCTGTTTCAACAACTGCGTGATTGTCTTTATTCATTTCGCAGAGTGTTTCAAGCTTTGTGTAATCAAAACTGCCGACGGTGATTTTTACGTCAGAATCGACATTTTTAATAGCAGCAATAACAATTCTGATTTCTTCATTTTCCCTTACACCAAGGTCAATAAGTTCATTGTGGAAGTTGTTGGGGTAAGGATAATTTGAATCATCACCGAAGTAGCTCAGGTCTGCAAGTTCATTGTTTATGGTAACAACGAGAGAACCTCTGTTTTCAACGCTGTTTTCAACATCAATATGAAGATAAAGATGTCTCTTTTCTTTAACACGGATTGTAAACATCTCTTCAGAACCTTTGAAACAATCCATTGTAAAATTCTGAGTTGTACACAGTTTGCCGTTATCACCTGTAAGTGCTGTGTAAAGCTGATTGTTTGAAAGGAACACATCATTGTTTTCAACAATATCAATATTCATAAATTCATCATCAACAATCAGACCGAAAGGCAATGTCATATTATTTTCATAAAGATGACTGTCACCTATATCGTACAGATAAGTGTATTCTGAGTTATCAAGCTCTTTTTCGCTGAATGTGTGTTTCATATTCAGAAGTGCATCAGCAAGAAGTGTGCCTACACTGTCAATAACACGGGTGTATACCTGTGAATAACCGAGTGCTTCCATTGTTGATGTCATATCAGATGAAACAAGATGTGTGAAATTAGCAAGTGACGGATATTCAAAGAACATCGGGAAATTGCTGTTGAGTCTTACATCCATATCCTTGATTCTTGAAAGATTATCGTTTTCAAGATTCAGATCTTCCGCCATTTCAAGAGAGTCTGTAACAAAATCAAGGCTGTACATTGCACTTCTGTCTTCAGTATTTGAGTTCATACCGAAAGAAACGTTTGCAAGAAGTCCTATTTCTGTAAGCATTACGCAGGACATAAGAATGTATGCAATCTTTTTATATCCTACAAAAAGAATCATTACATAGAATAAAGCAAGAAGAATGAATGATGCAAAAATCCATACATCACAATCTGTGATAAGCAGTTTTCTGTATTTGAGACCGCTGACTGTTGTCACTTCGTTATACACACGTGTAACAAGCAGACATATACCGGCAACAGCACACACAACTGCGGGAATAACAACTGCAATACTCTTTTTGCCCTTTATTGAATGCACAACGTCAGGCATATTTGTCAGCACATACGCTGCCATACATACGAGCATAAAAATGAGCATATATGCATATCTGAGCGGAAAACCTACATATGAACCAAGGTGCCATATGAGATTTATGTTCTCAAAGAATACGGGAGCAGCAAGGAATAATACTGATAATCCGAAGAATGCGCAGGCTTTTTTGTGCTCCTTGAAATTGACAAACATCATAATAAGGAACGCAAAGAAAACTGCCGAGCACAACATAACTATCATAAGTTTTGTTGTGGAATATGTTGTGTCTGTATTGAAAATCTTGAGAATTGAATCAAGTGCCGATTCTTCACTCTTTATCGAGTATCTTGTTGAACGGAACATATAGTAAATTGACGGCACATTTATTACTGCCGATGCCGCAATTGAAATTACCGATGTCACACCGAAGCGTATGATTGCCATTTTTCTTGTTTCCTTGGGCTGCACGATTGCAAGATAAAGGAATCCAACAAAAAACAGGAAAAGGAAAACCATATATGAAATATATATTGAGAGCAGGAGTGTGTATGTGAGCATAAGGAAGTACGGAAGCCACTTTCCCGTTCTGAACATATGAAGCAATGCCACAATAAGAAACGGAAACATAAATGCCGCATCTATCCAGCCCATATTTGTGTAATACACAAGAATAAATGAACTGCAACTGTATGAAATACCGAGAAATACCTGCCAGAAAGGATTAACTCTGAATTCTTTTCTCACAAAATAAATCATTGCAACGGTTGCCATTGTCATTTTGAAAATGATAAGGAAAGGAATACCGTTCACAATGCCGTCACGGGGACATAACAATGTAAATATTATCTCCCACGGTTTCAGGATATAGAATCCTGTGGTAAGCACCTGAGCACCTGCAGCAGTCTGCCAGTTAAAAAGCAATGACTTGTCACCGCCTGAGTGCAGATAATCCCAGAAATATGTATAATTTGATATTGTCTGCTGAACCATATCATCACAGACAACACTTCCCGTGCCGAACGGGAATATTCCGTTAACGGCATAAACAATCAAAATGATTGCCGCTGTGAGAAGACCGCCCGCTGCATAAGGATACAGTTTCAGCCAATCAATTTTCTTCTTCAGTGGATTCAAAATATTCATCTCCGGACAAACTTATAATTATGAATATACAGATAGAGAATATCACATTTATATGAAATAGTCAACAAAAACATTTTTATATATATTTTTTTAACTATTGATTTTGGATGCGGTTTGTGGTAAATTATAGATTAGATATACCAAAAAATAAAAGGAGAAGAAAGATGAAAAAACACCTTTTGATTTTTTTATCAGCAACCGCAATCTTTTTCTCATCTGCAATAACAGGTTTTGCCTGTGAAATATCCGAATCTGCATCTCAGGCGGCAACACCCGACATAAAAGACATTATAAGTGCCTTTTTTGCAAGTCCTTCTGCAATAACAGCAGGTGTCATTTTTATTATTGCAATGATTTTTGCAGCAGTTTTCGGCAAAAGAATCAGCGCAAAACTCGAAACAACAACTGCAAAGAGTATGACCACCGTATTTATTGCTTTTTTCTCTGTTTTCGGTATCGCAGCACTCGCTATGGGTTTTGCAACAGAGGGTGAAACATGGTCAAACCTTATGAATCAGGAATCTTCAAGCCACTTCCCTCTCAGCCAGTTTGAAGATTATATTCTGAACGTCAAATACGCAGGACGTCAACATTTTTACCTTGCGGCAGAAAAGAACTCACCTTTTTCACTTCTGATGTTCTATCTTCTTGCTCAGTTCCTGCCTCCTCAGTACATTTACAGCGATTCTTTCACAGATTCAATAAAGATTCTCAGAAATCAGACATTTATGTTTATGTATCTTATTATGGTTCTATGTCTTGTTTTTGCAACATACAAAATGAACAGATATGTACTTAGAAGAAACAATCTCAACATCAGAGACGAATTGATTTCTTTCCTGCTGGTTGTTTCATACCCTGCAATTTTCTGCATTGAAAAAGGTAATTTTTCAGCAATAAGCCTTATGCTTTCAATGCTTTTCATACTTTTCTACAAGGCAGAAAAGAGACTTTTCAGAGAGCTTTCTTTGGTTGCGATTGCAGTTTCTGCGGCAATCACACCGTTCACACTTATTTTTGCGGTACTTCTTATTGATACAACAGAAATCAAAAAATCACTCATAAACTTTGCCAAACCCGTAGGTTATTTCCTTGCACTTTTCTTTTTGCCCGCAATCTTCACAGGTTTCGGCAATGCTCTCACTTTCGTAAAAGCATTCGTCAATGTTGATGCGGAAGGTTTCATTGCAGGAAATATGAGTATTGTGAATCTGCTTCATTTCTTCGGTATCACAAATTCAGTTATCGTTTATGCAGTTTTCATTCTGACAGAAGCAATTGCAATCCTTGCAATGTTCACTCTCCCCGCAATGTGGCAGAAAACTGCGGCGGCGGCATATGTAATTCTCAACATTTTCTCTGTTTCAAACACAGTATCGGCAATCTTCATTTTCATACCCCTTATTTTCCTTCTTGCAGAAAAGAAACATTCTTCAAAAAACTGGGTATATATGTTCACATTCGCATTCATTGTCACACCGTTCCCCGAATGGTTCTTATATGACTCCGCAAGATTCAAAGCATTCCTTGCAACAATGAATGTTTCCGTGCACAATGCGAATGACCTTATCGCTCTCGCAGCGCTTCAGTTCCTTATGGTTATTCTGCTCTCTCAGACAATTTCTGTTTTCAAGAAAAACAAAGCAAAAAAAGCAGTTTCAGAACAGTCTGAAGTATCAGCAGCATAATTACATTTTATTGGGAAATTCTATTGCATTTTCAGGAATGCAATGTTATAATAATTTCAAATATTTTATTTAAGACAGGAAGGTAATGACAAATGACAAAAAGATCAAAGTCTCTCCTCTCTCTCGTGCTTTGCTTCGCTCTCCTCTTCACATCAGCTACAGGCGCATCTGCAGCAACAGTAGCAGAAGAATCAGCAGGCAATCCCATGATGGAATCAGTAGCAAACACTCTCAACAATGTATTCAACAATGTTGTTGAAGGACTTCTCAAATTCCTTGTAAAGCTCTTCCCTGCAACAGTTCTTATCAAAGATAAGAGTTCTGTTACAAGTGACAATTTTATGGCAGGTTCAGGCGAATTCCTTGACGAACCCGCAGAAAATGCTGAATGGAGCCTCGGTTATGCTCAGGCATCAATCGTTCCTGAAGACTTCAATGAAGGCAAGTACTACAAGGGCGGTTATGATGTAAGCCTTAAGCTCACAGAAATGATCGACGACCTCAAGGTAAGAGTTATTGTCCTTGACGACAACAGCGGCAGAGGCAAAACAGCTATCGCAGCTATCGACTGTCTCGGTCTTGCAAACAGCGATGTTAAGCGTATCAGAGCTGCTCTTGCAGATTATGCAGCAGCAAACGATATCGTAAGCATCAACATTTCTGCAACACACGTTCACAGCGGTATCGACACTCAGGGTATCTACACAGATACAGCAGGCAAGATCATCAAGAACCTTGCTGCAGCTATCGTTAAGAGTGACAACCTCGCTCCCGCAATCGATGAAAGCTTTTTCCAGATTATTCTTGAAAAGACAGTTCAGTGTGTAAAAGAAGCAACAGAGAGCATGACAACAGGTACACTTACATATGCAAAGACAGATGCAGCTGACTACGTACGTGACCGTACAGCTCCCGACATTATGCTTGAAGAAATGTATCGTTTTATGTTCACTCCCGATGACGGTTCAATGGGAACAATCATCACAAACTTCGGTGTTCATCCTGAAACAATCGGTTTCGGTACAGAAGTAGGTACATCTGACTTCGTTTATTACACAGAACAGCTTATCAACAAGGCTGGCTACAACTTCCTGTTCCTTCAGGGCGCTGTAGGTACATACACAGAAGATCAGGGTGCTTCAAGTGACGGTCTTGAACTCGACAGAATCGAAGCTACAGTACGTTACGGTGAAGAGCTTGGTTATATCCTTCTTGGTATGACAATGACTGTAGAAGAAAGAATGGCTCTCGTTGACGAAGAAAGAGAAGCTATTGCA
>JAZUCO010000055.1:0-2336 GCA_045639185.1 Acutalibacteraceae bacterium | reverse complement strand
AAAGGAACCTATTCCCGTAGTTCCGTCTCAGCATTACTTTATGGGAGGAATTGATGTTGACGGATTCAGCAAAACAAGTATGGACAGGCTCTATAAGTCGGAGGCCAAGCGGTCTTAGGAAGACAACTCCATGGAACAACTCCTTGGCTCACAGAACGACATGGCTACGATCCGACTTGTTACAAAGGAACCTATTCCCGTAGTTCCGTCTCAGCATTACTTTATGGGAGGAATTGATGTTGACGGATTCAGCAAAACAAGTATGGACAGGCTCTATGCAGTAGGAGAAACAGCGTGTAACGCTGTTCACCGTCGAAACAGACTTGCAAGTAATTCACTTTTGCATAGTCTTCTTTTTGCAAAGCGTGCAGCATCAGATATAAATCTCAATTATAATTCACTAAAAGACAATACATTACCAGAAGTTAAACCTGAAAAATATAAAAACTATCAGGATGAATATAAACAGTTAATTTTAAATTCCATAGAGAAGGAGAAACAAAGCCATGAATAATATAACAATGAAACTTAACGCAGATGATCTGATTTTAGCAGCACTGAAAGAAGACATCACAAGCGAAGATATCACAACAAACTCTGTTATGCCCGAATACAAAGCAGGTGAAGTGGAACTGATTTGTAAAGAAGATGGTATAATTGCAGGCCTTGAAGTTTTCAAGAGAGTTTTTGAACTCCTTGATCAAAATACAGAAGTAACCTTTAATTGTAAAGACGGCGACAAGGTTACAAACGGACAAAAACTTGGTATTGTTAAAGGCGATATTCGTGTTCTGCTTTCAGGTGAGCGTACAGCGCTTAACTACCTTCAAAGGATGAGTGGTATCGCAACATATACAAGAAAGATTGCAGACCTTCTTGAAGGTTCAAAAACAAAGCTTTTAGACACAAGAAAAACTACACCAAATATGCGTGTGTTTGAAAAATATGCAGTTAAGGTTGGCGGTGGATACAACCACAGATTTAATTTAAGTGATGGAATTCTTCTTAAGGATAACCACATTGGCGCTGCAGGCGGTGTAAAAGAAGCTATTCGCATGGCAAAGGAATATGCTCCGTTTGTTCGTAAAATTGAGGTTGAAGTAGAAAATCTTGATATGCTTAAGGATGCTCTCGAAGCAGGAGCAGATATTATTATGCTTGACAATATGAGTGTTGAGGATATGAAAGAAGCAGTAAGGCTCACGGCAGGAAAAGCAGAAACAGAATGCAGCGGTAATGTAACAAAAGAAAATGTTGCGAGACTCATTGAAATTGGCGTAGATTATATTTCAAGCGGTGCATTAACACATTCGTCTCCGATTCTTGATCTTTCGCTTAAAAATCTTCATGCTGTTTGATAAGGAGGATTTATATGAAGGCGGAACAAAGAAGAAAAGAAATAGTTAATATAATGATGTCGGAGCAAAAAGCGATATCCGGTGGGCAGCTTTCGGAGAAACTCGGTGTTTCAAGACAAATCATAGTACAGGACATAGCTGCACTTAAAGCTGATGGCTACGAAATTCTGTCAACACATAACGGTTATGTTATGCAGACTACACCATTGTATGAAAGAGTATTCAAGGTGTTTCATACAAAAGAACAGACAGAAGACGAACTTACTACAATAATTGATTTTGGCGGAACTGTCGCAGATGTTTTTGTGTGGCATAAGGTGTATGGAAAAATGACTGCACCTCTTAACATATCATCAAGACACCATATAGCTCAGTTTTTAGAGGGTGTAAGAACAGGAAAGTCTTCCGAACTTATGAATGTAACAGGAGGCTATCATTATCATACAGTACGTGCAGAAACAGAAGAAATTCTTGATAAAATAGAAAAAACTCTTAACAGTATGAACTATATTGTACCGGAAATTTAGTTTAGAAATTAACTCTGTCTATCAAAATATGATACGCCTTAAACAAAGAAAAGCGGAATCGAGAATTGAAAGAAATCTCGGTTCCGCTTATTTCATTTTACGGCAAGAATTCAGGCATAATTTTGTATCGTGTAACACCATGATTTGAGACTGAACGAATTAAAATGTCCTTGGGTATTGTTGCAAGGAGTTTCTTTGTGAATGTGCCGTAGCCAAGATAGCCATCAAGATTTATATGCGAGATAACAACCCAATCTGTGTCAGGCTGCCTGTTGGCAACATAATACTTGATTAAGACCTCAACACCTTCGATGCAATTCTCCGGAATTACCTTGTGTAGCTTATGCAGAATTGAATCGGGAATTTCAATTTCATCTTCACGAAGCGGGCCAAGTTCAAGTGCATCGGCAACAATTCCGTCAAATCGTATTATCCAACCATTTATAGTTTT
>JAZUCO010000054.1:0-13544 GCA_045639185.1 Acutalibacteraceae bacterium | reverse complement strand
TAACCCATTTTATAATTAAACCTGTTTATATCGTCAGTGTAGGGAACGATGCCCACATCGTTCCGTAAAGTCTGATGTCAGCTCGGACGGACCGATCAGGGGATCGGTCCCTACAAGGATTGTGCAAATCAATTCATTGTACAAACATCCGCTAAATTATTGTTTTTCTTCGCAATTTTCTTTCTTTGCGCAAAGTCCTTCTCTGAGCTTTTTGCCGAGGGCTCTCATTTCAAGGACGATATCGCCTTCGGGTACATAGTAGCAATCGTGCTTTGAGAGGATTTTGTATTCGGCTTCTCTGAGAAGCATAACAACAAGTCCGCCTACGAATGCGCTGACGAGAATTATTGCCGCAAGAGGAAGTCGGCATGTAAGGAAATCGCCTGAGCGGAGAGGAAGTGTGAAACTCATAAAGATTTCACCCTGCTCAAACAGCTCTGCATATGTATAATTGACAGCTCCGTATGTGAAATTCTCTGTGCCGTAACGGGGGAAAGAGCCGTCTGTATATGCTGTATTGACAATGCCGAAAAGAGCTGTAAGCACACCGCCCACTGCTGAGCCTGCCATAAGTCCGGGAATCATTGTGAACGGACTTCTCATTGCAAGAGGCATTGATGGTGCAACGGTAAGCTTGATGTTTTCGAAGAATGCATTGATGGGGCCTGTTGTTGCAAAGTTGAAATCGTCTGTATTTGTTTTGCCGCCCTTTTTGAAAATCTTGCAGCAGAGCATTCCGAAAAATGCTGTCCAGCCTACTGTAATGAAGCATACTGAGTAGATTGTCACAAGCTGTGCGTTGCCTGTTGCAAGGAATGATGCAGTTGCAACTGAAAATGCAGCGAGAGAAACGGGTCCGATAAGGTCAAAACCGACCATAAGTCCCATAACAAGAGCCGCAAGGATAACATTGCTATCTGCAAGTGAAGTGAGTGATTCACCGAGAGTCTTTGCAAGAGCACCGAAAGGAATCTCTATGCCGTATCTGATGAGTATGTATGTAAGTGCGCAGGAAGCAACGGGGATAATGAGTACAAGCACGATAAGGTCAACGCCCTCGATGATTTCGAGTCCCTTGATTGCTTCGGGAATTGCCTTTATCTTCTTTCTGAGTTTTGCGAGAAGATTGTCAATGCCTTTGCCGATGGAGATTTTAGCTGCGTCCCAGCCTGCATAAAGGAGTTTTATGAGAAGTGCGAGCATAACCGCCATAATGAGGTATCCCATATAACCGATTGATGTTGCATCGGCATAATTTGCGGGAGTTGCAAAGAACATTTTGTACATTCCCTCTGCACTCTCTGAAGCAGTTGTGAAGTGGCAGAAGTAAACTGACAAAGCAAGTGAAGGAGCTATGCCGGGAAGTCCTGCAATGAGATAAGAAACAATTACCGCAAGAGCAACAAAGAAGAAGTCTGTTGCCCAGAAAAGTATAAGCCAGAGTGTAGGCTCTGTTGAGGCACCCGTTGCGCCGAGCATATGATATGACTGAAACAGATTCTGAATAACAAAGAAGAAACCTGCTCCGAGTGCACCGAAGAGCTGTACGATAAACATTATCGACGTTGCTCTGTAAATTTTGTCTTTTGTGTCAAGATACAGTTTTTTAACCATTCTTTCCGTTTCCTTTCTCTTCGTAAGTTGCAGAAAAATCATCTGCCTTTATTTCAAGACGGAAGTTTCCTCTGCGTCTGATATAAACAATCATCTGTCCTCTGAATGTATTTCTGAATTTTTCAAAATACCCCGTGAGGTCATCGGGTCTGCCGTTTTCAATGCCGAGAATTTCTGCGTCACCGTCAATTTCGAAGTGAAGCTCTCTGTCATCGGTTGAGGCAACATTTGAGTTTTTGTCAAGCAGTCTGATTTCAAGCTGAAGAATGTCTGACTCGTTGTCATAAGGTGAAAACTCTATTTTCTCTGCCTTTAATGGAGTTATGAGTCTGTCTTCCGCAAAGGGAGTCTTCACATAAAGCTCACCTGCTTCAAACGGAATCTCCCAGCTTATGCACATTTCGTTTTCATCTTTCATTTCTCTGACTCCGAGTGATGTGCCGTTTAAGAAAAGCTCAGCTTCTTTTTCGTTTGTGTAGCAATGAACCTGAATTTTTTCACCCTGCTCACCGCTGTAAACAAAAGTGTCTGTCCAGACGCCTGTTTTCTCTTTTTCACCCTTTGAAACTGCAATTTTAACAAAGGGGGTTTCTGTCCAGAGGGCTTTTCTGCGGTAGAAAAGAGGTTTTGGGAAACCGCAGAGGTCAAGCATACCTGCCTGAGAAATTCTCACGGGCCAGCCAACGCATTCACCGAGGAAATCAATACCCGTCCAGAGAAACTGACCGCATATGTAATCATTATCCCTTACCGCATACCATTCTTTGCAGCCGTGACCGTTTTCGCTGCCGAAAATCACTCTGTCGGGGAAACGTTTATGATCTTCTTCATAAAGATTTTCACGGTAGTTATAACCTGAAATATCAAGTGTATCTGCAAAGCCCGTGCGTGTTGAAAGCTCGGGGAAAGACATTGCGGAGAGCACGGGGCGTGAAGTGTCAACACCGTGGGCAATTTCAACAAGCCTTTTTGCGACGGTTGTGAGCCTCTTTGCATCAGGTTTTTTGTCGTCATACTGCCTTTCTTTTGCAGGTTTGCCGTTGTCGTTATTGCCGAGGACTTCCTTGAACAACGGTGTCACATACGGGTCATTGGGATAGTCAATTTCATTGCCGATTGACCACATTATGATGCTCGGATGATTTCTGTCACGAAGAATCATCGCCTCAAGGTCTGCCTTGTGCCACAGCGGAAAATCCTCTGCATAGCCGAAGCGTTTGGGCGGATACACATTGTGACCCTGCCACCATTTATTCTTTGCGCCCTCCCACTCATCGAATGCTTCATCCATAACAAGAAAACCGAGTCTGTCGCAAAGGTCAAGCAAATCTGATGAGGGCGGATTGTGGGCTGTTCTTATTGCATTACAGCCTGACTCTTTGAATTTTCTGAGTCTTCTCTCCCACACTACGGGAGGTACTGCGGCACCGAGTGCACCTGCATCGTGATGCACACAAACGCCTTTTATCTTCATATTTTCACCATTCAGGAAAAATCCCTCATCCGCATCAAAACGGATTGTTCTGATTCCGAAAGGTATACGGATAACATCTGTTATTCTGCACTCAACGAATGCGTGACATCTGAGAGTGTACATATAGGGTGAATCGGGACTCCAGAGTTTTGCCGAGGGCACGGTCAGTTCAACTTCACCTTTTTCACTTTCTTCTCCCCTGAAGACTACTGTTCTGCCCTCTGCATCTTCAACAACAAATTCAGCTTCATCACAGCCGATTGTTTCGTACTGCACACGGATAACTGCATTTTCACCGTCAATTTTTTCTGTTGTGACAAACACACCGTCTTTTGCGAAACAGTTCATATCTGAGATTTCGAGAGTCACATCTCTGTAAATACCGCTTCCCGTAAACCATCTTGAATCTGCAACCTGTTCATGCTCCACACGGACAGACAACACATTTTCACCTGCTCTTACGAAATCGCTTATGTCAAAGGTGAATGTTGAATAGCCGTATGCTCTGCCGCCAAGGTGATTGCTGTTTATAAAAACTCTTGAGTGTTTGTAGACTCCGCCAAAGGTTATGCGGACTCTTTTGCCGTTTATATCATCAGGTAATGTGAAATGTTTTCTGTACCAGGCTGTGCCTCCGGGCAGATAACCCGTACCGCTGGCATTTGATTTGTCAAAGGGATATTCAACAGACCAGTCGTGAGGAATGGTCACATTCTGCCATTCGCTGTCGTCAAAACCCATATAATCGGCATTCGGCTCATCACCGGGGAAAAACTTCCAATCGCTGTTCAGATTATATAAATTGCCCATAAAAACACCCCTCACTATTTTTCTTTTAGTATATATTATAATAATTATAGTGTCAACAAAAATCTTGTATTTTGATAATTCATAAAGTATAATGGAAAACGGTGATAAAAATGAACGGACTCAGCAGACTTTTTACAGACATAAAAGACGGTCAGAATATTGTGCTCGAAAACAGAATTTACCACGTGCGTCAGGACGATTCTTTCACGAAAGACGGTTATTTCTGCTCCAATACTGCAAAAAAACACGAAAATCCCGATGGCACAAGATATTCTGCAATTTTCCTTAAAGACAAAAAGAATATAACAATTGACGGCAACGGTGCCGTTATTATGATTCACGGCAAAATGACTCCGCTTCTCTTTGACAGATGCGAAAACATAACCGTGAAAAATCTCACTATTGATTATGCCTGTCCCACAATGACGGAATTCCGTATTGTTTCAAACAATAACGGAAATATCGTAATAAAAATCAACGATGAGTGCCTTTTTCATACCGAAAATAACGAAATTGTGTGGAATGGGGAAAATAATGCAGACGGTGTGCCCTATTGGGAAAGCTATCACACACGTCAGGGCAGATATGTGAAACTTTTTGACCCCGTGACAGAAAAAAGCAAGGACTTCAACAGAAATCACCTTGCCTTTGAGACTCTTGAACAGCTTGACGAACACACTCTCAGAGGAACTCTTGTGAACAAAGATGCACCTCTTACCGAGGGCTGTATCGTGCAGACAAGAAGCATTGTCCGTGACCAGACGGGAAGCCTTTTCAACAGATGTAAGAATCTTGAATTCCTGAATCTGAGAGTAAAATTTATGCACGGTCTCGGTATGGTTTCCCAATTCTGCGACGGTGTCCGTTTTGAAAATTGCGATTTTACTCCAAAAGAGGGCAGAACAACGGCAAGTACGGCAGACTTTTTTCAGTTTTCAGGCTGCAAGGGAAAGCTTGTTGTTAAAAACTGCAAGGCTCAGGGTGCTCACGATGACTACATAAATGTCCACGGCACACATCTGAGAATTGTTGAAACAGATACAGAAGAAAAAAGCATAATTGTCCGTTTTATGCATCCCGAAAGCTGGGGTTTTCAGGCTTTTGACAAGGGTGACACACTCGAATTCATAAAATGGAACACACTTATCCCCTATGCTGAAACAAAAGTAACGGATTTTGAAAAAATCAATGATACAGACATAAAACTGTGGCTTGACAGAGAATTGCCGCCGATTGAAACAGACAAAGATGTGGTTGAAAATGCCACTTACACTCCTGACCTTTATGTTTCAGACTGCAGCTTCGGTCCCACATCGGGCAGAGGTATTCTCTGCACCACAAGAGGAGAAATAATTATAGAAAACAATCATTTCCGCAATCTCTGGGGTCCTGCGCTTCTTATTGAAGACGATTGCAATTTCTGGTTTGAATCAGGTTACACAAAAAACATCATTTTCAGAAACAATACTGTTGACGGCTGTGAATATGCCAAGATGTATGAAACAGCACCCGTCATAAGATGCACACCAAAAGTTATGGACGAAAACTCAGAGCAGTTTGTCCACGGAAATC
The DNA here is from genome assembly GCA_045639185.1 of Acutalibacteraceae bacterium. Taxonomy (GTDB): domain Bacteria; phylum Bacillota; class Clostridia; order Oscillospirales; family Acutalibacteraceae; genus UBA1081. Next base: position 8,074 of record JAZUCO010000054.1, on the reverse strand, counting down.
TCATTATCGAAAACAACACATTCCTGAATCCGACATATGACAGACATTCTTTTTGGTTTGAATACATAGAAAATGTAGTAATGCGAAACAACACCTTCGACGCACCGTATGATGTGCATATCCGCGTGGCGAATGTGAAAGAGCAGTAATGGTGCAGCACGGGCATCAGACATTGCGGAACGATGTTCTGCAACATTATAAAAACAACAATTGAACGGCTTCGCCGTTATTGCTCCATTGCATTACGCAATCGGAACGATGTAGGCATCATTCCCTACAGAGACTGTGCAAATTATTTATTGTGCATTTGATTTATGATAATTTTTGTTACACTCTTGCAAAAACAGAAATGATATGATATCATCAGTTTATATTATAAAAAAGGAGGAGATGTTGTGGCAGGCAAAAAGGTTGATAATCAGGCTGTTACCGACCCTAATCTCGGTTACGTTTATGAAAACAGACGTTACGTAGGCAAGAAAGAGACAATGGGTTTTGTTCTCTGGGATGCGGCACAGAGCCTTAATATCAATACATATTCCTCACGATTCATTACAAACATTGTTAAGATTGACCTCGGTTATCAGACAATTGCAAAAACCATCAACAGCGTATGGGATATTGTGAATGACGTTTTCACAGCCGCAATTGTTGAAAAAACACGTACACGCTGGGGTAAATTCAGACCGTATCTTATGGGTCTTGCTATTCCCGGTTGTATCGCAACTCTGCTTTACTGGCTTATGCCTATGCTTTTTGCAGGGCAGCCGGCAATGTCAGTGAGCAAGTTCATTTTCTACATCGCTCTTGAAATTTTCAGAGAAGGTGTAAGCACATTCCAATCAATCGCAAGAACAGGTATGCTGGCAACCATAACGCCGCATCCCGTTGACCGAACGAGACTTATCACCGTGGCAAACTTTGCATCGGGCTTCTTTGGTGAAAAGCTTCCCGAACACGGCATGACAATTCTTCTTGACCTTATCGACAACAGAGTTTTCAAAACAGGTTCAACTGTTGAGAAACAGCTTATGGGCGCATTCGTCGGTATGGGTGCAGCAACAACACTTATCTCCAGCGGTATGTCATTCTGGTATTTCGCAAACTCAAAAGAAAGAGTTATGCAGTCTGTTGACACTCCCAGCATCAAGGATTCACTCAAGTCTATTGTGAACAACAAACCCGTTCTGCTTATGACATTGTCTGATTTCCTTGCAGGTTTCGGTATTTCGGGCAGCAAGCAGGACTATTACATTGACGTTCTGCATTTTGCATCAATGACACTTGTTGCAGGTCTTCCCGCAGCACCGCTGTCACCCGTTTCATACTCATTCGTTCCCTGGTTCAGACGTAAATTCTCCAGCCGTTTCCTTTATATTGTAAGCCGTAACATTTCAAACTTCCTTCACGTGTTTGTTTTCCTTTTCGGTGTTATCGGCATGAACTGGAAAACATACGAAGGCGGCGTTTTCAGAAAGAAGCTCCCGATGTTCTTCATAATGGCATCCTGGGAACTTATCTGGACTTGTTTCTTCGGTCTTATGCAGGTTATCGGCACAGAGCTTTACAACGAGTCAATGGACTACTGCGAATGGAAGAACGGCTACAGAACAGAAGCTATGACATCTGTTGCAAAGGGTCTTGCAGCAAAGGTTTCATCATCTGTCAGCCAGGTTATCACAACATTCCTGAAGAAGCTTGTGGGCTACGACCAGAGTGCTTACACAAGCGGTCAGGAACAGCCTGATAAGGTTAAGTTCTATCTGTTTGCAATGTTCACAATCATTCCTGCACTTACAGGTTCATTCGGTATCATTCCTATGCTCTTCTATGACCTCCACGGTAAGAAGAAAGAAATGATGTATGCTGAACTTCTTGCAAGAAGAAAAGATGCATCAATTGCCGCATCAGAGGGCGATCTTGACGCAGTTAAGGCAATGGAAGAAAAGCTCAAAGCTATCCGTGACGGTGTTGACCGTTAATAAAATCAAATAAAAAATCAAGGAGCTGTAGAAAAATACAGCTCCTTTTTTAAGCGGATAGAAAAAAAAGATGCAGAACAGACAAATCGAGTCAAAACGACGCATATGCGTTGTTTTGATTTACCCGAAGGCGTACAAAGGTACGTCGACAGGCGAGATTTGTTTGTAGCATAAAACATAAAAATATCTAAAAATTATGATTTTTATAATTTTAAGGGGATTCTGCAAGTTGAAAGCCTGAAGAATCCCATTTTTTGTTATCTTGTTTTATGCGGTCTGCGCTTTTTTTACATCCGCTTTTTTATTCTGTTATCATAGATTCCGAAACTTTTCCGTCTGCGGAAATTCTGAAAGTCTTTATTTCCTGAGGATTCCACTCAGAAGCAATTTTCACATTCATTGCAGAGAAGTCTATCACGGCTTTTGTCTTTGCGCCGTCTGTTTCAACAGCTCTGACAATGAGTCCGTTGCCGTCTTCGGCAGACTTCACGGCTGTAACCACAATATTTTCCTTATCAATGCTGATTGCGGAATTTATCTGAGGCAGAGTGCCGTCGTGATGTGTTTCCTGATGTGTCTGAAGAGGGTTGTTGAGCACTTCAGACATTCTGAAAAGTGCGGAATTCATCTTTTCTGTATGAGGAACGATTTCGTATGTAAACTCCTGCTGACCCTTGTCAAGGAATTCCATTTCGCTGTCACGGCTATGCTGTCCGAAGTGGTCAAGATAAGCACAAGCTCTTGCAATCATCATTCTCAGGTCGTTACCCTTTGCACAGAAACTGTATTTGCTTGTGTTGAGAAGAGCAAGACCTTTTCCGCTGTTTTCAGCAATATCGCACCAGGCGTGACAAGGCTCTTCCTGACCGTTTGCAGACTTTGTGATGAAGCCGTAAGGCATTGAATATGTGACAGTGTCGTTATTGACATCTGCACAGAAAGAGAGCTTCACGGATTTATACTGTTCATCAAAATCAAGCACGGTTCTGACAGTCAGCTTTTCACTGTTTGCATAAAGTGAATAATATCTCCTGAGCACGGAATTGCCGTAAGTGACAACAGACTTTATTGTTGCTCTGACAGGACCTGACTCAACAAGCTCAAGTGTACCGCCACCGAAACAGCCGATATCGATATTGTAATCAAAAATACGGTGTCCCCAGGTATCGTTTGCCTCGTCATCGCAGACAACTGCTTTGCCGAGAAGTCCTTTTGCAAACTCTGTATTACCGTTTTTGATGATAAATGATGCAACTGCACCTGTTTCCTTATCAAAAACAACTTTTACCTTGCTGTTCTGGAGGCTGTTTTCTGTAGCAATAAGGTCTGACACATATTCTTTTTCTTCTGCTGAATCTGCGTGGTACAGATAATAAACAGCGTAACCGTAAGGGGGCACTTCTGCTTCAAAAATTGTCTTATTCACGTGGTCACCGTCTGTGTAAGGCGCACGGACTTTCTGAAGAACAACTTCATTTCCCTTTGAATCAAGCACCTTTGCAACACCCTGATCACCGAACTGACCGAAGGATTTCACGGGGAAAGAATGGGGATTGAACACAACCATAGGTGAACCCTCACCGTTTCTGTACCACATTCTGCAACGCATTTCGCTGACATCTGCATTGAGGAAATCTGTTGTTTTGATTCTCCAGGAAATACGCTGTGCGGCAAAGGTGTTTATTCCCATTGCAGTTTCACGGGCATAGCCGAAACCGTTTTCGGCATCCTTATAGGCATCTTTGATTGAACAGCCTGCAAGGATATCGTGGAACTGATTGAACATTACTCTTTCCCAGGCGGCTTCGAGTCTGTCGTTATGGATTGCGGAGCCTGTGAGGATATTTGCAAGAACATCAAGCTTTTCTGCCGTTACAAGCTCTGTTTCGGCTCTTCTGTTAAGCTCTTTCACACGGCTGTTTGCGCTGTAGCAACCGCTTGCGTGATGCTGAAGATCTGTTTCAACAAGAGGTGCGTAAATATTCTTTGTCTCCTCAAAATATTCATCGGGAGTGCTGTATTTGAAATCACCTTTTTCAATGAGAGCATCAGCGTGTGCAAGGTGCTCCTTTGAGGGACCTCCACCGTGATTACCGACACCGAAAAATACCATCATAGGCTGATTTTTGCTGTAATAGTGTGCATCAAGTCTTTCCTTGTGAACATCTCCGCCGTAACCGTCGGGAATATGGAAACATCTGATTACGCTGCCGTCAGGACTCTTCCACAGATGAAGGTCTTCTGCAGGGAGACCGGGCATTTCTTCAAATCTGTTGGGACGCTGATATACATAATTATCGATACCTGACTTTTTGAAAAGCTGAGGCAACATACCGTTGTGACCGAATGAGTCAACATTGTAGCCGGTTTTGACTGTTATGCCGAAATGCTCTTTGAAAAACTTCTGAGAATAGAGCATATGACGGCAGAAAGCTTCACCCGAGGGAATATTACAGTCAGGCTGAACCCACATTCCGCCTACAACTGCCCATCTGCCTTCTTCCACACGCTGTTTTATCTCTTCAAACATTTCAGGCTCTGAAAGCTGAATCCATTTATAGTAACCTGCGCAGGCACTTGTGAATGTGTAACCGGGAAATTCGTTCATTCTGTCAAGAGCAGAACGGAATGTTGACTTCACAAGTGAAAGTCCCTCAGGCACACACCATTGCCACACAGGGTCAAGATGCGCATTCGCAATAAGATAGAATTTTTCGTTCATTTTATATATCTCCTTTCATTATTGTTCCGATTTGCAATTCTCAATTTGCAATTCGGAACACCTGCGGTGTTGGATTTATAAAAATTCTTAAGCTGAAACCTGTAGGGAACGATGCCCACATCGTTCCGATTGCGGAATGCAATGGAGCAATAACGGTGGAACACCGTTCGGATATTGAGAACAGACCCACATCGTTCCGCGAAGTCTGATATTAACTCGGACGGACCGATCAGGGGATCGGTCCCTACACCTGAAATATCGAGTTTGAACAAACCCTGTAGGGAACGATGCCCTTTACGAAATTACGAATCATTTTTTATCGAATCTTCTCGCATAGGAACATCTTCTGCACAGGTCTTCCGTAGCTTTACGGCAACAGAAACCGTCAACCATAGCCGTTGCACGGGGTGATTCAAGAATATCTTCTATATCTTCTGTGAAAATATTGCCAAGGTTTATAACACCGTCGCTGTCAAGACAGCAGGGCACAACGGTGCCGTCGCAGAGAATGCCGAAATGGTCACGCAGACCGTAACAGAAAACGCTGTCACCACCGTCGGGAGCATCTTTGTCGGGCCAGATGAATCTGTCACCCCATTCAAGAAACATTCTGTTTCTGATGCGGTAACCCTTGGAATTTTCTGTCCATTCATCATTGAAACGATTGCGCAGGAACCGGGTCACGCTGTCATTGAGCGTTTCGCCTGCACCTTTATTCCACAATCTGAAAACAACTATAATTCCGTTTTGCTGAGCCTTGTCCGCAAAATCGCAAATGCCCTGCAGATACTTCCGGAAAGCATCTGCCGAGCCGTTTTCAAAACTGTGTACAGATATACTCACCTTATGAATGCCCGACTCAATCAGCTCATCACCGCATTTTTCAAGCAGAGTGCCGTTTGTGGTGATGACAGACCTGAAGCCTTTCTGTTTTGCTGTCTGCAGAAACAACGGAAGCTCAGGATGAGTCAGAGGCTCACCCATAAGATGATAATAAACATATTCTGTCACGCCCCCCAGTTTATCGAGCACAAGGGAAAACTCCGAACTTGTCATACGTCGATTTGCCCTTGAATGACCGTGACAGAAAGAACAGTTCATATTGCAGATATTTGTAATTTCCACATAAACACGTGAATACATAATAAATCCCTGATAAAACTTTTTATTTTATTATAAAGTGTTTCAGCAGAGATTTCAACTGCAAAATTACTTTGTATTTTCAAGAAGATAATAACCCACCGCGAAAGGATGCGCCACTACACAAATAAAAAACATATCCATAAACCTCCTGTGAATTTATTTTACAATTTAAGTGTATCACAGAAAGTGTCCAATAAAACACCCTATTAAATAATACAAAACCACAAATAAATGTTATTTTTTCTCGACGAACAAAATAAAAAAATCAGGAATTTTACTTAAAAAACTCCTGATTTTATAATTCATATTATACCCCAAGGGCGATCATTTTGTACCTATTTTTTACCATTTATTTCATTTATCAGATTTATGTTGCAGAAAAAGTTGCAAAAAATGCTTGTGGGAAGGTAAATCAATTTTATGAAATTGTCATATCTGTTTTTTTGTTATTTCAAAGTCAATATTTTTAACAACATCTTACTTTTTGTAAACTTAATAATGTAATATAAAATAAGACATAATGCAAACGAAAAGAAAAATCTGAATAACACCGGAGAATTAAGTGTCCAATATTTATCAATAAGATGATAAATGAAAAAAGTATGCGTGCAATATATTGCAGAGCTTATATTTCTTAATTCTGAGCACATTTCAAGTCTTAAAGAACATTTTGCATTAACACCGATTACAAACAATAATACAGCCTGAATAATATATAAGAAAAAGTATTTTTCATACATATTAATATTTTCATACGCAACAGCAAAAACAACAATATTGATAGCAGTAACTGCTATATAAGCCGCTAACAATGATTTAATATTGATATTCAACTTATGCTCCTGCATTGACGCAAATATACATCCGATTGCAAAAAATGGCAAACCGACCAATAATACATTATTTTTCCAAGAAAATGTAAGATAGATCAGACTATTTATTTTTTCAAAAATGCTGTAATCGAAACCGATGGTATAAATATATCCGTAAATCAATCCTAATACGGCAAATACATATAACAATATTTGCTTTTTGAATACAAGTAAAAATCCTGCCAACAACGCAGCTTCCGCAAGAACCAGCAAATACCAGAAAACACCATAACCTGCAAAGAAAATTCGCCTGAAAAGAATTGCAGCCAAACGTACAAATGACTCATTTTCATAAAGATTAAGATAAGTGCTCAGCATTTCAGGCAAACTTATCAATATCCATATCAAATATAGAATAAGCAATCTGCCCGCATATTTAAGAATATATTGCTTTTGATTTTTTTCCGTTACTAATTTGTTGCAAAAAAAGAATCCCGAAACAATGAAGAAAAATGGCACTGCTTGCTGTGAAAAACAGGTCACAATCATATGTGCAATAGGATGTCCCTCTTTTATTTCAACACAATGAATCATTATAACCAGGCACGCACATATAAATTTGAATACATCTATAAGAGGATATTTTTTCGCACACACCTCTTTGTTACACATAAACACTCTTCCTTTTCTTTGCTGAAAATAAAAATGCAACAAACAAACGATTGAATACAATTATTTGCTTGTTGCATAAATTATAAATTGCAATATAGATCTACAATATTTATCAATATTTTTTATTCCCACTCAATTGTGCCTGTGGGCTTGGGTGTGAGGTCCATAAGGACACGGTTGATGCCTTCGACTTCGTTTGTGATTCTTGCTGTAATCTTGTGAAGGATTGCATAGGGAATTTCTTCGATAGTTGCAGTCATAGCGTCTGTTGTGTTGACAGCTCTGATGATTGCGGGCCAGCCTTCGTAACGGCTGTCGTCCTTAACGCCGACGCTCTTCATATCGGGTACTGCAATGAAATACTGCCATACTTTGCCTGCGAGACCTGCGATTTCAAATTCTTCACGAAGAATTGCATCTGCCTCACGAAGTGCGTGAAGTCTGTCTCTTGTGATTGCACCGAGGCAACGGACGCCGAGTCCGGGGCCGGGGAACGGCTGACGGTAAACCATATTGTGAGGAAGACCGAGAGCATCACCCACTACTCTTACTTCATCCTTGAAGAGAAGCTTGATGGGTTCAACAAGTTCCATAGCCATATCTTCGGGAAGTCCGCCAACGTTGTGATGAGATTTAACTGCCTTTTTGCCTTCTGCCTGCTTGATGCTTTCGAGAATATCGGGGTAAATTGTACCCTGAGCGAGGAAAGAAATACCGTCAAGCTTTGCAGATTCTTCATCAAA
>JAZUCO010000053.1:0-6267 GCA_045639185.1 Acutalibacteraceae bacterium | reverse complement strand
GTTGAAGATGACGGTATGAATATGGAAATGCTCGAAGAAGTTCTCAAGAAAGAAAGCAGAGCAAAATTCATTTATACAATCCCAAACTTCCAGAATCCCTCAGGTATCACAATGAGCTGGGAAAAGAGACAGAAACTCTATGAACTCGCTCAGAAGTATGATGTACTCATTCTTGAAGACAACCCCTACGGTGACCTCAGATACACAGGTGAAGATATTCCCTGCATCAAGACTCTTGATACAGACGGCAGAGTTATCTACTCAGGTTCATTCTCAAAGATTCTCTCTCCCGGCATCCGAGTTGCTTTCACTATTGCAAATAAGGAGCTTATTGCAAAAATGACTGTAGGCAAGCAGGCAAGCGATGTACATACACCCGTACTCAATCAGATGATTGTTAACGAATGGATGAACAATTACGATATGGAAGGTCATATCAACAAAATCAGAGAAAACTACAAAGCAAGATGCGAACTTATGTGTTCTCTTATTGATTCAGAGCTCGGTGATTTCGTAAAGTATGTAAAGCCCGAGGGCGGTCTTTTCATCTGGTGCACACTTCCCGACAATGTTGATATGATGAAATTCTGCGCAACTGCGGCACAGAACAAAGTTGCAGTTGTTCCCGGCACAGCATTTATGATGTACCCCGAAGACAAAACACAGTGCTTCCGCCTTAACTTTTCAACTCCCACAGACGAAGCAATCGTCAAGGGTATGAAGATTCTCGGCGAAGTGAAGAACATGTTTTAATTATTTTTTTTGCACAAGTGTATAAGATTTGTTTTGTCAGTATTTTACAAAATTCATTTTCATATATGTAATTTAATGACAAACTTCTTTTTTGGTGATATACTGATTTATACAACAAAAAGGGCGTGTTGAAAATGAAAAAACAAACAAAAAGAGTCGTAGCTTTATTCACGGCAATGTTATTGCTGTTCTCTTGTTTCAGTGTGGCGGCATTTGCGGCAGAGTCTGATTTTGAATGGTCAGAAAAAGACGGCAAAGCCGTAATTACAAAGTATGTCGGAACAAATAAAGAAGTAAGGGTGCCTGATACGCTCGGCGGACTGCCTGTTGCCGAAATCGGAGACGATGCATTCGGGTATACTTATATTAAAAAAATTGAGTTGCCTGATACAATTGAAAAAATCGGCAATCATGCTTTCAGGGGTTGTAATTTTACATCCTTTGAAATGCCTCCTAAAGTAACAGAAATTTCCGACTCTACCTTTGACGGGTGTTATTTTCTTGAAGATATCAAAATGCACAACGGAATAAAATCAATCGGTACTTATGCTTTCAGAGATTGTAATGCATTGACAAAAATTGTAATTCCTGCTTCCGTCGAAAAACTCGGTGATGCAGCTTTTTATTCCTGCCAAGGTCTGAAAACAATTGAAATCCCCGAAAGCATTACCGAAATACCTATGTATACATTCTTTTGCTGTATGGAACTTACACAAGTGAAATGGCATGACGGTATTACATCAATCGGTGAAGCCGCTTTCAACCAATGCACTTCTCTTGAGAATATCGAGCTCCCTGCAGGACTTACTGTAGTAGGTTCCCGTGCTTTCGGTATCTGCAAATCACTGAAGACAGTTGTCATTCCCGAAAGCGTTGAAACAATAGAGCAGGGAGCATTCAGGGAATGCGATGCACTTAAAAAGGTTGTTGTTGCTAATCCCGACTGTGTAATATACGAAGATGAAAAAACAGTGCCGGAATCAGCAGTGCTTTACGGTGTAAAAGATTCAACGGCTGATAAATATGCTGATAAGTATGGTCTTGACTTTATTGAAATCGAGATTCCGATGAATGGCGATGTTGACGGTAATTTCAGTGTTACGGCAGCAGATGCAAGACTTGCATTGAGAATTTCAGCGAAGTTGCATATTCCTGATGAAACGCAAAAATCTGTCGCAGATATCGACAAAAACGGAAAAGTTAATGCTTCCGATGCAAGAAAAATTCTTAGGATTGCAGCGAAAATTGATTAAAAATAAACAGAAAACCGAAAAACAGGGATTCGTCCCTGTTTTTTTGTTTTATTTCCGTTGACATTTTATTGTTAAAGTTTTATAATCTAAAATATTATTTTTTACAAATGGGGTAATATCCATGCTTACGATTGATAAAATATATGATGCGTCAAATGTGCTCAAGGCAATTGCACGTCATACAGATATGATTCAGGCACCCAGACTTACAAGCAAATGCGACCTGTATCTCAAAACTGAAAACCTTCAGCTCACAGGTTCATTCAAGCTCCGAGGTGCTTATTACAAAATTTCAAGACTCTCAGAAGAAGAGAAGAAAAACGGTGTTATTGCCTGCTCTGCGGGCAACCACGCTCAGGGTGTTGCACTTGCTGCAACTCACAGCGGAATCAAATCCGTTATCTGCCTTCCCGAAGGTGCTCCTATTTCTAAAGTTGAAGCAACAAAGAAATACGGTGCAGAAGTCTGTATGGTAAAAGGCGTTTATGATGATGCTTACAACAGAGCAATTGAGCTCCGTGATGAAATGAATTACACTTTCATTCATCCTTTCAATGACCCCGATGTTATCGCAGGTCAGGGCACAATCGGTCTTGAAATCATCGAACAACTTCCCGATGTTGATGCAGTTATCGTACCCATCGGCGGCGGCGGACTTATTGCAGGCGTTGCATACCTTATCAAGCATCTCAGACCTCAGTGTAAAGTTTACGGAGTTCAGGCTGCAGGCGCACCCTCAATGTTCAACAGCATTCAGGACGGTGAAATCATCACCCTTCCCGCTGTCAACACTATTGCTGACGGTATCAAGGTCAAAACACCCGGTGATCTGACTTATGAAATGTGCCGCAAGTATGTTGATAAAGTTGTAACTGTTACTGATGACGAAGTTGCAGCGGCAATTCTCCGTCTTATGGAACAGCAGAAGCTTGTTTCAGAAGGCGCAGGAGCAGTTCCCGTTGCAGCAGTACTCTTTGACAAGATTCCCGAAATTGCAGGCAAGAAAGTCTGCTGTGTTGTTTCAGGAGGCAATATTGACGTTAACATTCTCAGCCGAGTTATTGAAAGAGGTCTTAAGATGAACGGCAGAACAGCCAACATCACAATCGCACTTTCAGACAAACCCGGTCAGCTCGCAACAGTTTCAGCACTTATCGCTGACTGCGGAGCTAACGTTGTAAGTGTAAGCTATTCAAGCACAGAGCTTGATATGAATATTACAGACTGTTTCCTTAACCTTTCAATCGAAACGAGAGATTTTGACCATATCGAGCACATCAAACAGGCTCTTACAGACGCAGGTTTTGATGTTATAATATAAAGGAGTTGTAATTATGAAAACAGTAGCAACAACAAATGCACCCGGTGCAATCGGGCCTTACAGCCAGGCAATGATTACCGGCAATCTCGTTTTTACATCAGGACAGATTGCAATCAATCCCGCAACAGGCAATGTTGAAGCAGAAACAATTGAAGATCAGGCAAAACAGGTTTGTGAAAACCTCAAGGCTGTTCTTGAAGCTGCAGGTTCATCACTTGAAAAAGCTGTAAAAACAACTTGCTTCCTTGCTGATATGGCAGACTTTGCTGCATTCAATGCTGTTTACGGTGAATACTTCACAGGCAAACCCGCTCGCTCATGCGTAGCTGCAAAAGAACTTCCCAAAGGCGTTAAGTGCGAAGTTGAAGTTATTGCAGAAGTTTAATAAATAAAAAAATTGAGGTTATACGGTTTTACCCGTATAACCTCTTTTTTGCTGTTTAATTTAGATTGTACCAAAGATAAACTTACATACAAAGAGAATTGCGATGATTGTAACTGCAATATCTTTCTTTGTGTATTTACCTGTAAAGAGAGTAATAAGTGTATAAGCAATAGCGCCGATACCGATACCGTTTGCAATTGAGTATGTAAGAGGCATCATAATGAGTGTGAGGAATGCAGGAACTGCACTTCTCATATCTGTCATATCAACCTTTGAGAAATTCTTGAGCATAAGAACGCCGACGAAGATGAGAGCAGGAGCTGTTGCTGCTGAGGGAATGATGCTTGCAAGGGGTGAAAGGAAAAGACATACAAAGAAGCAGAGTGATGTAACAAGTGATGTAAGACCTGTTCTGCCGCCTGCTGCAACGCCTGATGCACTTTCAACGAAAGTTGTAACTGTTGATGTACCGAAAACTGAACCTGCTACTGTTGCAACTGAGTCACAAGTCATTGACTTGTCGAGTTCAAGGGGGTCACCATTTTCATCAAGCATATCAGCTTCTGCTGCTGTGCCGTAAATTGTACCGATTGTGTCAAACATATCAACAAGGCAGTATGTTACAATAAGCATAATAACTGAGAAGATACTGCCGATCATTTCGCCTGAGAATACGTTCTTCCATGCTTCGCCCTTGAATGCTGCGAAGAGACCGATTTCTGCAAAATCCTTGAAGGGCTGAGCGATTGTGTCAAGATTGAGAGTAAAATCGGGGAGCTGCCATGTTGAAACATAGTAAATAACTGTTGTGATAAGGATACCGATAAGAACTGAACCCTTAACCTTGAGTTTTGTAAGAACTGCAATGATAATAAAACCAAGAAGAGCAACAATTGCGGGAGCAATGTCTGCCCATGCAGCACCGTTGATTTTTACAAACTGAACAAGAGTATATTCATTGGCCTGAATAATACCAACATTCTGGAATCCGATAAATGCAATAAAGAGACCGATACCTGCAGAAATTGACTTCTTGATACATTCAGGCATTGCTTTTGCAATATAAGCTCTTGCGCCTGTAATTGAAAGAATAAGGAACACAAGACCTGAAAGAAGAATGATTACAAGACCAGCCTGGTAACCCTTCACTACATCTCCGCCAACAAGAATCTGGGGAAGAACGAAAGATACAAAGAAGAATGAGTTAAGACCCATACCGCAAGCCTGAGCAAACGGCATCTTTGCATAGAATGCATAAAGAAGTGTACCGACTACTGCGGAAATGATTGATGCAATGTAAACTGCATTCCAAATGGGCTGAATGCCGGGAACATCGAAGCTGAAACCGACAATCTGATTGGGGTTGACAATGACAATGTAAGCCATTGCAAAGAATGTTGTAAGACCTGCAATAATTTCAGTTCTTACGGTTGAACCACGTTCGGAAATTTTGAAGAACTTGTCCATGTTTTTACCTCTCCTAATGATTTTATGGAAAAATCCACAAAATTATTATACATAAGGATACTGTTTTTTGCAAGTGTTTTATAAATTAAAATGAAAATAAAACAAAAAAAAGATTTCCTGCCCTTGTGAGCAGGAAACCAATTACAATTCATTTATTTTCAGATTTTACCTAATATGCCGAAAATCATTTCAAAGAAGAATTTCACCTCTTCAAAGAATTTTTTGATTTTGGCAATGATATTTTCAAACTTTGACTCTTCTTTTGCTGCACCGTAGCCTGTAAGTGTGCCGTTGTTATCGTCAACACCGTCATCGTCGTTTGCAAACTTGTGAAGAAGAGGAGAAAGCATTGCTGCAACAAAATATTCAAGAGGAGTGATACCGTCGCCGAATGCATTTGCAGCTACTGCCTTGATTTCTGCACTTTCTGAAGAAAGACCGTTGTCTGCAATAAGTGCATCTGCAGAAGCTGTGAGCATATCGCCTGAAAGAAGGCTGAGCTCTTCACGAAGAACAAATGCAACTGTTCTCAGGAGCATAACAACTTCTGTACCGTTTACATCATAATGCTCTGAACCTGCATAGTGATCTGAAACAATACTTGTTGCAAGATCCCAACCATTGTAATAATCACTTTCGGGAAGTTCAATGCCGTACGCAGCCATCTGCTCTGCAATACCGCCTTCACCGTAGAAAGGTGTTTCAAGTGCGTTTGTGAGTTTACCCACAACAGTATTGACAAGGTCATAATAAATTGCGCCTTCTTCAATACCCATTTTTTCCATTGTGAAGCCGAGTGCAAGACGATATTCAACACCGACTTTAAGGAATCCCTTTGCATATGCATTGAGACCTTCATGCATAAGAGCAATCTGCTCATCTGAATAGCCTGCGATTGTCGCTGTAAGAGCATCTGTATCGATTGAATCAACAGTTCTTGTTTCATAATCAATAACATCATCATTGAATGTAAAAACTCTGTACTGCAGAGGATACATTGTAAGTGCAGTTGTTGCGAAGTCATAAATTGTATTGCCTGCAGCACTTGTATAAACAGCACCGTCACTGCAATGTTCATGACCTGAGAA
>JAZUCO010000052.1:0-3391 GCA_045639185.1 Acutalibacteraceae bacterium | reverse complement strand
GCACAGAATATGGCTATGTGCGGTATTCCGTGGTGGAACACTGATATCGGCGGTTTTTACGGAAATGACATCGAAAGTGATGATTTCAGAGAGCTTATTGTCCGTTGGTTCCAGTTCGGACTTTTCAGCCCTGTTATGCGTCTTCACGGTTCACGACCGAAACACGGTGAAAGAACAACGGGTATTTTAGAGCCGAGCGGTGACCCCAATGAAATATGGTCATTCGGTGAAAGAAACTTCCGAATTCTCAAAGCCCTTATTATGATTCGTGAAAATCTTCGTCCTTATATTCAGAAGCAGTTTGACATCGCAAGCGAAAAGGGGTATCCCGTAATAAGACCGATGTTTTTCCACTATCCCGATGATGAAATCTGCTACACACTTGACAGTCAGTATTTCTTCGGTGATGATATGATTTTTGCTCCAATCGTAAACAAAGGTCAGACAGAAAAAGAAGTCTACATCCCCGACGGTGAATGGGTGCTGACAAAAGACAAAAAGATTTACACAAAAGGTCACTATACTATTGAAGCTCAGATTGATGAGTTCATTGCCTTTGTCAGAAACGGCAGCGACCTTGAAAAATGCTTCGAATTATAATATTACAAAAAATGTCTCTGATTTCAGAGGCATTTTTTAATGTAAAAAGAAAAACTGCCCTCGGATGAGAGCAGTAAAATATTCAGTCCGATAAAACGGAATCTATATAGCTCGATAATACGGACAAATATCTTCATAGTGTCCGTCTTTCATACGAAAGCCTTTTGGTATTGTTCCTAATTGAATAAATCCGAGACGTTCATATAAATGTCTTGCATGTGTATTTGTGGCAACAACTGCGTTGAATTGCAAAACAGAAAAACCATGTTTGTGTCCTTGTTCAATGCAATCCAACACCAGTTTTTCTCCTATATGTAATCCTCTGCTATGAGAACTCACGGCATAACTTGCATTACAGATATGACCGCATCTTCCGATATTGTTCGGATGTAAAATATAAAGTCCGTATATTTTTTCTGATTCATCATTAATTGCAACACCCGTATAGGTTTGCCCGGCAAAAAATTCAGCACCGCTTTCGGGAGTCAGTAATTCTTCCTGGGGAAAGGCATTTCCCTCTTCAACGATTTCATTCCAGATTTCTATCATCGCACACAAATCTTTTTCTTCATATCTGCGTATTACTATTCCCATTTCTTTTCACCTCTGCAAATACTTATTGTCAACCCGATTATATCATAACGCAATCGTTTATGCAATGTGGATTTCAAACCCGAAGAGTTAATATTCAAAATATTTCCCAACTGTAAAATTTTTTCTGTAATATTGAAATGCAAAAATAAATATATTATAATTTCCT
This sequence comes from Acutalibacteraceae bacterium, assembly GCA_045639185.1. Lineage (GTDB taxonomy): Bacteria > Bacillota > Clostridia > Oscillospirales > Acutalibacteraceae > UBA1081. The sequence goes on along the minus strand of JAZUCO010000052.1, from coordinate 2,031 downwards.
TAAAAGAAAAAGGAGAGATTAAAATGGCAAAAATAATTTCTTTACCTCTGGCAATAATAATGAGTATTTTTTCATTCCTGTTCCCGGGAGATAAAGTTGTGCCCGAAAAAGAACAGTGGAACACAAACTATCCGTATGTTTTCGTTCACGGTCTTTCAGGCTGGGGAGAATATGACACTCAGTACAAGTTTATGCCTTATTGGGGAATGTTCGGCGGCGAGCTTCTCGGCAAACTTGAAAAGAAAGGCTTTGAATGCCACGGTGCATCGGTTTCTCCCTCTGCAAGTGCATGGGACAGAGCCTGCGAGCTTTATGCACAGCTTACTGGAACTGTTGTTGACTACGGCAAAAACCATAGTGAATACTGCGGTCACGACAGATACGGAAAAGATTTCACAGGCAAGGCTCTTATTGAAAACTGGGACAGCGAAAACAAAATCAATCTTCTCGGTCATTCATTCGGCGGTGCTACAATCCGTACACTTGCAACACTTATGGCAAAGGGTGATGAAGCTGAAATGAATGCAACAGATTCAGACGATATTTCACCTTTGTTTACAGGCGGAAAAGCAGACTGGATTTACTCGCTGACTTCTCTTGCCGCACCTCACAACGGCACATCAGCTTACGGCTTTGAAAACACAATGGCTGACAATACCGATACAGCCGCATATGATATGTTCATTGACCACGCTCTTGAACTCAATGCAAGAATGGTTACTGATGAAAATACATATTACTTTTCAATTCCTTGTTCTTCAACAGTGAAGAATGATGACGGCACTCATACAGCAGACAAGAGCAAAACAGAAAGCCTTTTTCAGAGCAGTGCAGATGAAATGGGCGCACTCACAGGAACAACTCCCGGTGGTTTTGTAGTTGACGAAAGCTGGCTTGAAAATGACGGTCTTGTAAATACAATCTCCGCAAAAGCACCGTCGAGCGCACCGTCAAAGGAATTTGACAAAGACGATATCACATCGGGTGTATGGAATATCATGCCTGTTTATTACGGTGACCATATGTCACTTCAGGGCGGACTTTTCAAGGTCAACATTGATGTTGAACGCCTCTACACCGAGCATCTTGATATGATTAATAAATTATAAAAAATACCGCTTCATCAATGCAGATTGCAGGGTGAAGCGGTATTTGTTTTTATGAAAACTGCGAATTATAGAGTGTGCTGTAAAAGCCTCCGAGTTTTATGAGTTCATCGTGAGTGCCTTGTTCGGTTATTTTTCCGTCTCTCACAACAAGAATTGTGTCGGCATTCTGAATGGTGGAAAGTCTGTGGGCAATAACAAAACACGTTCTGCCTTTCATCAGGTCATTCATCGCACTCTGAATCTGAATTTCAGTTCTTGAGTCAACATTTGATGTTGCTTCATCGAGAATCAGCATCGGAGTATCAGAAAGAAATGCACGGGCAATGGTTATAAGCTGACGCTGACCCTTTGAAATGTTCACACCGTCATCGGAAAGAACGGTATTGTATCCGTCGGGCAGACTTTCTATGTAGGAATCTATCCTTGCTGCCTTTGCGGCATCTCTGACCTGCTCCATTGTTGCATTCTCTTTTCCGTAAACGATATTATCATAAATCGTGCCGTGGAAAAGCCATGTATCCTGAAGAACCATTGTGAAAGCAAGTCTTAAATCCGAACGCTTTATTTTAAGCGACGGAATTGAATCTATGCGGATTTCACCCGACTGAGCATCATAAAATCTCATAAGCAGATTGATTATGGTGGTTTTTCCTGCACCGGTAGGACCGACTATCGCAACAGTCTGTCCTTTTTCTGCCGTAACTGAAACATTTTTGAGAATCGTTTTGTCTGGTGTGTAGCCGAATGTGATATCATCGATTTCAACATTACCTTCAACATTTTTTAATTCTCTTGCATCGGGCAAATCGAGAGGTTCGGGGGCTTCATCAATAATCCTGAAAACACGTTCTGCGGCAGAGAATGCCGATTGGAATTCGTGAAGAATATTTGAGAATTCGTTAATCGGACCTGCAAATTTGCG
>JAZUCO010000051.1:0-36430 GCA_045639185.1 Acutalibacteraceae bacterium | reverse complement strand
CGATTATTTAATATTCTTCGGATAAAAAGAAAGAAAAGAGGATTTGTTGATATGAGTCATATTGTTGAAAAATTCATCGGCAAAGATTGTCTTATAAATTTAGGTTCAGGTTCAGTTGCAGACGGCATTGTTAAATCCGTTGCTGACGGTTGGGTTGAACTTGAAGGTAAAGACGGAAATCTGCAGGCTGTAAATATTGATTACATAAGCAGAATAAGAGAATATCCGAAAAATAAAAACGGTAAAAGGAAAGTTGTTATAGAATGAGCGGAAAACTTTATGTAGTGGGTACTCCCATCGGAAATTTAGGTGATTTTTCACCCAGAGCGGTAAAAACTTTTGAAGAAGTTGATTTTATCGCAGCAGAGGACACCAGAGTCACCGTAAAGCTTCTTAATCACTTTGAAATAAAGAAACCTATGGTCAGCTATTATGAGCATAATAAGGCTCAGAAAAGCTCTCACATTATTTCCCGTATTCTTGATGGTGAAGACTGTGCTTTAGTAACAGATGCAGGTATGCCTGCAATCTCTGACCCGGGTACAGACCTTGTTGCACTCTGTCACGAGCACGGTATTGATGTTGTTTCCGTGCCGGGCCCTTCTGCAATTATAACAGCAGCCGCAATCAGCGGTATGGATGTGGGAAGATTTACTTTTGAAGGCTTCCTGACGGGTAATAAGCCCAAGAGAAGGGAACATCTTGAAGAGGTTAAAGACGAAAGACGCACAATGTTTTTCTATGAAGCACCTCACAAACTTGCGGCAACTCTCCGTGATATGCTGGAATTTTTCGGTGACAGAAATATTGCAATCATTAAGGAGCTTACAAAAATCCACGAATCCGTTGAACATACGACTCTTTCTGAAGCCGCTGAAAAGTATAATGGTGTGAAACTCAAGGGCGAATATGTGCTTATTATTGAGGGTAAGAAGAAAGAAGAAACAGAAGATGAAACTGTTGACGGTGTTTCTCTTGCCAGACAATATGTTGAAGAGGGAATGTCTTCTTCAGAAGCCGCAAAAAGAGCTGCAAAAGAATCTGGAATGAAAAAGGGCGATATCTATAAAGCGCTTATGGAGGATTAATAATGCTTGAATCAATAAAGGAATTCTGGTATTTATGGGTTGTTTTTCTTGTTCTTGTTGTGATTTTTATTTTAGTTGCGAGCAAAGCTTCAAAGGCTGTAAAAAAGAAAAATGAAATCATTGCAAAACAGCACGAACAGCTTAAAAGATATTCAGAAATGATACAGAAGTACACAGAGCTTACTGCCGAGAAAGTTCAGAATGCCGATGCAAAAGAGCTTGCCGAAGGTGTAATGTGTGTTTTACAGCATCAGGTTGAGAAGTCAGGCGACCCTGATGCCGAATATGAAACAGCCGAAAAATGGAGAAGGGAAGTCTATGCTCTTTTCTATTTTGATGAAGATATTACGGCAGATTCGCTTTCATTTTTCTTTAGACATAACGGAGGGCCTCTTCCTCAAGAAGCAGTAAACGGAATTGCAAGCATCGGCTATGAAAAGATAAAGTCGGTTGTCGGTCAGATGTATGCAATGTGTGACGATAAGAACGAAAATGTTTCTTTTGATAAAGAAAGAATTGCCGAACTCGATGAAAAATTCAGAAATATTTATGACAGAGATGAATTTTTTGAAAAAGTAAAATTGTATATATTGAATGCGGTATAATGAATTGTGCAGAATTGATTTGTTGATTCTGCACAATTTTTTTGTATATTTTTATACACTCCATATTTTAATAAAAACTTGATTTTTATTTTTTATTGTTTTATTCTATAAGTGTATAATTTTATCCTGAAAGGATGTTGTTTTATGGACAAAAAAGTAAGAATCGGTGTTATTGGTTGCGGTGGTATTGCAAACGGTAAGCACATGCCCAATCTCGCAAAAATTCCCGAAGTTGAAATGGTTGCATTCTGTGACATTATTCCCGAAAGAGCAGAAAAGGCTGCTAAGAAATTCGGCACTCCCGATGCAAAGACATATACAGATTACAAAGAGCTTATAAAGGACGAAACAATTGATGTTGTTCACGTTTGTACCCCCAACCGTTCACACAGCTTCATTTCTATTGATGCAATGGAATCAGGCAAACACGTTATGTGTGAAAAACCCATGGCAAAGACCTATGCTGAAGCAAAGGCTATGTATGAAGCATCTGTAAGAACAGGAAAGCTTCTTTCAATCGGTTATCAGAACAGACAGTGCGGTGAAAACCTTTATGCAAAGGCTGTCTGCGATGCAGGTGAAATCGGTGAAATCTACTACGCAAAGGCTGTTGCTATCCGCAGAAGAGCTGTTCCCACATGGGGCGTTTTCCTTAACGAATACGAGCAGGGTGGCGGTCCTCTTATCGATATCGGTACTCATGCTCTCGACCTTACACTCTGGATGATGAATAACTACAAGCCCAAGATGGTTGTAGGTAACACATTCAGAAAACTTGCTAATCAGACAAACACAGCTAATGCCTGGGGTGACTGGGATCCCGAAAAGTTCACTGTTGAAGATTCCGCTTTCGGCTATATCGTAATGGAAAACGGTGCTGTTGTTACTCTTGAATCAAGCTGGGCACTCAACGTTGCAGAAGCACGTGAAGCTTGCTTCGTTCTCTGCGGTGATAAAGGTGGTATTGACACTCTTGATGATATCCGTATCAACTATGTAAAGAACGGCAGACAGTGCATTGAAACTCCCAATATGGATTGCGGCGGTGTTGCATTCTATGAAGGCGATTCAGACGACAATGCATTCATCGATCAGAGAATCTGGATTGATGCAGTTCTCGGCAAACGTGAACAGTGCGTCAAGCCCGAACAGGCAATGGTTGTAACTCAGATTCTTGAAGCTATTTACGAATCAGCAAAGACAGGTAAGCCTGTCTATATTGATAACTAAGGAGAAATTAAAATGATGACACTCGGAATGATTGAATACTGGAGTGAAGAGGGTTTCAAGCATCTTGCTGACCTTGGTCTCCACGCAGTTGAATTCTGCTATAATAACGGAAATAATCCCGATGACCTTATTGCACTTATTCCCGATATCAAAAAGTGGAGTGAGCAGTATGACGTAAAGGTTATGTCAATCGGCAGATGGGGTGCAGATAAAATTGACGATAACGGTGAAATTATTGAAGAAGAACTCAATAATTCATATAAGCTCATTGATGTCTGTGCAGAGCTGGGTTGTCCCGTTTTTGTTACAGGCGTAAATGAAGTTGAAGACAAGTCTTTCTTCGATAATTGTGACTATGCAGTTGCATATCTTTCAAAGGTTTGTGAATACGCAAAGGAAAAGGGCATTAAGGTTGCTTGCTACAACTGTGACTGGTCAAACTTCGTAAGAGAACCCAAAGCTTGGCTTGCAATTATGAGCCGTGTCCGTGACCTCGGTATCAAATATGACCCCTCACATTGTATTAACTCAGGTTCAGGCAAGTATCTTGAAGAAATCAAGGACTGGGCAGACAGAATCTATCATTTCCACATCAAGGGTACAATCAATATAGGCGGTGACCACGTTGATGATCCTCCCGCAGGTCTTGATATGATCGACTGGCGTCAGATTATGGGACTTCTTTATGAGTACAAATATAACGGTATGCTTTCTATTGAACCCCACTCAGGCACATGGCAGGGTGATATGGGCGAATGGGGTATCAAACTTACAATTAACTACATAGACCCGATGATTTACAAAGGATGATTAATATGAAATACGCAGTACAGTTATATTCACTCCGTGATATGGTTTCAAACGGAGATGATTTTCTTAAAATTCTTGAAGAAGTAAAAAAACTTGGTTTTGACGGTGTTGAATTCGCAGGTTATCACGGTCTTTCAGCAGAAACAATCAAAGCAAAACTCGATGAACTCGGACTTGTTCCCGTTGGTTGTCATATAGGTGTTGACAGCTTCTCTGATGAAAACATTGAAGAAACAGTTGCTTTCCATAAGACACTCGGTGTTCTTAATGTAGGTACAGGTGGTGCTCCTCACGACACAGTTGAAGAGTGTGAAAGAGCTGCAGATCTTCTTGCAAAGGGTAGCGCAGCACTCGGCGTTCCCGCTTACTATCACAACCATACAGAAGAATTTACAGTGCTTGAAAACGGCAAAACTGCAATGCAGATTTTTGCAGACAAGGTAAAGCTTGAGCTTGATACATACTGGAGCTTCTGTGCAGGTATGGATAACTATAACTACATCACAGAAAATAAGAATGATATCATACTTCTTCATATCAAAGACGGTATCGACGGTAAACCAAAGGCTCTTACAGAGGGTAATAATGACCTTGATGCTGTTATCAGAGCTGCAAAGGATAACAATATTGAATGGGTGATTCTTGAAAACGATGATCCCGTTCCCAACGGACTTGAAGATATTACAAGAAGTATGAAATATCTTCAGAGCGTAAAATAAAAAATAGCAGAGCGGCTGTCTTCAAGCCGCCTGTATAATTATTGAGGTGTAATTATGAAACTTGGTGTATTTACAACACTTCTGAGCAATCTTCCTTTTGAAGAAGCTCTTAAATATTTTAAGTCTCTCGGCATTGAAGCAGTTGAAATCGGTGCAGGCGGATATCCAGGAAATGCTCACGCAAATCCTGAAATTCTTCTTAATGATGAAAAAGAGCTTGATACATTCAAAGGTCTTATCAAAGATTATGATGTTGAAATCAGTGCTCTGAGCTGTCACGGCAACCCCGTACATCCCGACAAAGCAACTGCAAAGTATTTTGATGATGCAATCAGAAACACAATTCTTCTTGCAGAAAAGCTTGGTATTCATCAGATCAATACATTCTCAGGCTGTCCCGGTGACTGTGAAACTGCAAAGTATCCCAACTGGGTAACTTGTCCCTGGCCCGATGATTTCGGCAAAATTCTTGACTGGCAGTGGAATGATGTGCTTATTCCTTACTGGAAAGATATGGTTGAATTCGCAAAGGCTCATGGTGTAAACAAGATTGCATTTGAAATGCATCCCGGCTTCTGTGTTTATAACACAGACACAATGCTCCGTATCCGTGAAGCTGTTGGCCCCGAAATCGGTGCAAACTTCGACCCCAGCCATCTTATCTGGCAGGGAATGGATCCCGTTGCTGTTATCAGAGCACTCGGTGATGCTATTTTCCACGTTCACGCAAAAGATACCAAGATGGATAAGTATAACACCGCAAGAACAGGTGTGCTTGATACAAAGCCCTATGGTGACGAAATCAACCGTGCATGGATTTTCCGCTCTGTCGGTTACGGTAATGATGAAGTTTACTGGAAGGATATCGTTTCAAATCTTCGTCTTGTTGGTTATGATCACGTTCTTTCTATTGAACATGAAGACTCACTTATGAGCCAGAATGAAGGTCTCTCAAAGGCTGTAGAAATGCTTCAGAGAGTTCTTATTAAAGAAAATCCCGCAGAAATGTGGTGGGCATAAAAAGATGCACCCGTGAGGGTGCATTCTTTTATAAAAACAAACTATCAGAAAAATTGAATAACTCAATCAATCTTTGAATTTTATTCAAAGATTGATTTATTGTTTTTTCTGCTTAAAGAAGTTATTATATGTACAGATGCATCAATAATTTTATAAGCGGTGATGAAAATGACAATATATTTAGGTGAAAACATAAAAAGATTAAGACGCGAGAAGGAGCTTACTCAGGAAATGCTTGCAGACTTTCTCGGTGTGACATTTCAGAGTGTCAGCAATTGGGAAAGGGGAGAAAGTTACCCTGATATCACAATTCTGCCTGAAATCGCAAGCTTTTTCAGAGTAAGTGTTGACGATCTTCTCGGAATGAATGAAGCTGCGGCTCAGATAAAAATCAATGAATACCTCAGTTTTTATGATAATATGCGACTTTGTGATGCTCATCTGACATTTGAAAAATTTCAGCAGGCTGTAAAGGATTTTCCGTCAGATTTCCGTATACTTGTAAGATATATGGAATTGCTGATGTATGAAAAAAATGTAAAAGATAATCCCGATCTGGAAAAAGATTCACGTGAACTTATGTCTATATATGAGAATATTCAGCATCATTGCACCGATGACAGCATAAGAATGTGGTCAAAGCGTTTAATCTGTCAGCATCTTCATTCAAAATCGCATTTTACGGGTAATGATGATTATCAGATTCAGGCTGAAAAGCTACTGTCTGAAATGCCTGATTTGCTTGATACAAAGGATTATCTGGCAACAATGCTTATTTCAGATATGGAGAAACATTACGCTGCGTGCAGTAATCTGATTGAAAGAACACTGGTTCTGCTCAATAATACAGTCAGTCATTATTGTTATTATGATGAAAAATTTTCTGCTGAATATAATATTGAAGCAATAACAAAACTTATTAATATAATCAATATGCTTTGTACAGACGGAAATTACGGCAAATTGTGGCATAATATGATATATAATTACGGTCATCTCGGACGTTTTTATTTTGAAAACGGTGATTATGAAAATGCATTGAAGAATCTCAGGACAAGTGCATCTTTGGCAGAAAAATATGATGCTCTTCCTGACGATTCCGAGAGATCAGCACAGTTTTTTGAAGGTATGCATTATGAAAAGTCTCATCAGCGAAAGACTATGCGTGAACGTATGAAGTATCTTATGACAGAAAAATATCCTCTGTCTGACGATTTCAAATCTTCTTCCGAATTCTTGGAAATTCTGTCTTTGCTGTAATAAAAAAGGTATTGCATCTGCAATACCTTTTTTTATTATTTTCTGAATTTCAGGAAAATCGGTAAAAAGTGTTTTTGAATGAATGCAACAGCATATGCAAAAAGAAAATTGATGTTCACATTTTCAGTTTTTATGATTTTTCTGATAATCTCATTTGCGGTGGAAAGCTGTTTTGCTTCCATCGCTTTTTTTACATCTGCATCAGATATAATTTCGTTTATAACAGCTTTTTTCTCTTTAATTGTGAGTCTGCAGTTGTCTGCAAAAAGCACGGTCATACAAGATACAATGTTTTTAAGAAACATATAATCTGCAACATCCCTGTTTTTGCAAAGCTCAGAGTAAAAGCTGTTTATTTCTTTGCAGGCTATAAATTTTTCGGGTATGTAGCCTGAAATAAGACTAACCGATTTGTCGATATTGTAATTGTAAAGCACATCGGGAATTGCTTTTACACGAGGTTTGCATTTCAATACGCAGGCATTGAAAATTCTGTCTTCACCGTATTTATAATTTTCAAAAAAAATATTGTTATTTATGAGAAAATCTCTTCTGTATGCTTTATTCCATACCTGATTGAGCAGATTGTTTCTGTAATACTCATCTGTAGTAAAAGGGGAGCCGAGAGAGTAGATTTTATCATCGGCTCTGCCGAGAAAATTCTGAGAGAAACCGAAAATGAGCAAATCTGTATCTGCCGTCAGACTTCGTGAAACTGTTTCAAAGGTGTTTTCTTTGAATGTATCATCACTGTCGATAAACATTACAAAATCGCCCTGAGCAGCTTTTATGCCTTCATTACGGGCATTTGCAGGGCCTTGGTTGTGTATTCTTTTTGACACGATACAACCATATTGCTTTTTAAGGTCTTCAATCACCTCGGGAGTGGAGTCTGTTGACCCGTCATCGATAATAATGATTTCTGTATCCTTAAAAGTTTCAGCAACCGAAAATACGGCTGCTGAAAGAGTTTCTTTACAGTTGTATGCAGGAATTATTACGCTTAAAAGCATATTTTTTCCTCCGTTACTTGTCAAACAGTTCATAAAGACTGTTTTTGATTCTCAGATTGTAATAATCAAGACTGTCAGGCGTTTTGATATGCTTTGTCTGCCTGAGAATAGCCTGTTCAATATCAAATTCACCTGTTATACCGTCATTGTATTTTTCAAGACGTTTTTCAAAAATCAGGTCAAGTCCCAGAGCTTTTGCTTCCCAGAGAACCATACCCTGACCTTCGTGGCGGGAAGTGAGCACAAGTGCATCCATCTGTGCCATATAGGGATAAGGATTATCAACAGCAGGGAGAATAGTAACAAAATCATTGAGTTTCTGTTCATGAATCTGCTGTGCTATTTTAAGTTCTTCAGGACCTGAACCGAGAAGATAAAGGTGAATATCATGTCTTTTTTCAACAGCTGATGCAAAGTAATCCAGAAGAATATCGATTCCTTTCTGATAAGTGAATCTGCCTACAAAAATGAAATTTGTAATGTCAGGTTCAGTTCTGAAATCGATTTCTTCACGGCTTTTGAGTATAAGCTGATGAGTGTTTATGATGTTGGGAATAACGGTAATCTTTTTGTCTTCAATTCCCGTCATTTCTTTGAAAGGTTCAACAATACCTTTTGACACAGCAACAAATTCATCATAATATCTGAATTTGTTTTTGAATGCAGACCAGAGAATTCTGTATTTGCGTGAATTTTTGTATTCAATCGCAACATCGTTGTGAATCCACATTATGCGTTTTTTTGCATTTACTGCAAAAGTACACAGTGCACACTCATTGCTGTAGCTGTTGAAATCAATAGCAAGATCATATTCTTTGTCAGGCAGATCATATCTGAGCATTTTTCTCAGAAAATCAATTCTGAATATTCTGTTCAGATAGAAAAGCGGTCTGAGAATATAAATATTCACATTCGGAATCTCTTCAATGGTACAGATTTCAGGTTCGGCAAAAAGGAAAAGGTCAACTTCATAACTTGACATATCCATATTTGTCAGCATATTTACAAGCGAACGCTGAATTCCGCCAATTGAGAGATCTTTCTGAAAAATTGCTATTCGTTTCATTCTAATGCAAAAACACCGCTGATCTGCTGATAGTTACCGAAGCCTGTTGCAGTATCATACCAGAGTACACGCTCTTCACCGTTCTTATCGCGGAGATTAAGAATAATCTTCTTGTTGTTAGCGCTGTAGTTAGCATCAATAACTGTGAATTCTGACTTTTCGTAGAATTTGCCTACAGCGTTGATATCCTTTTCTTTGTACTCTTCCATATTGTCTGAAACAAAGAGAACGTCACCGCAGATGTGATTGATGAAACCGAGAAGAATCTTCTGTTCATATGTGAACTTGAGGTTTGTATATCTGAAGAAGAAAACGTCGGGATCGTTTGTGAAAACTCTGCCGTTGAGCTGACGACGGAAAATAGAGTTATTCATCGCATTCTGAGCAGACATAATTTCGTTGTTTACGTGAAGAGTGTTGTAGATTTTGGGTTTGTATGAAAGGTCAACGTCACAGCTGATACGGCAAGCATCAACTTTTCCGAAAGCAGCACCGAGAGGTACACCGCAGCCGAGAATAAGCTTGTCACCACAGCATTCACGAAGGAATTCCATAGCTTCGCACATGATAGTGCCTCTTGTCTTGTTGTTTCTGGGGAACATACACTCGCTGTAAAGGAAGTCGAGTTTTACAAGATCATAACCCCAGTCATTGAGGATAACATCAAAGAAATGCTTGATGTATTCTCTTACTTCGGGATTGTAGATGTCGAGAGTGTAAGCACCGCCCCAGCCTACGCAACCGAGAACAGGCTTACCTTTTTCATCTCTGTTAACCCAATCGGGATGTTCTTTGAATGTTCTTGATTTGATCTGAACGCTGAAGGGAGCAATCCAGATACCTGCCATATAACCCTTGTCGTGGATACGGTCAGCAACAGCCTTCATACCGTCGGGGAACTTTGCAGGGTTGGGGTCAAGCCAGTCACCTACGAATGTTTCATAACCGTCGTCAATCTGGAAAATATTGCACTTTTCTCTGAGTGCTGAATCCATAGCTTCAAGGTCACGATAGATGATATCCTGATCGATTTTCTGGAAGTAGTTGTACCATGATGTATAACCTGAAAGATGGTCAATTTTGGGCTTTGATACACCCATAAGTTCAAAGTACTTGTCGAAAACATAGTCTTCAGTACCATTGAGAACAACAATATCATAAAGGGGATAGTCTGTATCGATTGTAAGACCTTCAACATCCTTAGCGATGCTGAGTCTGTTAAGATTCATATCTGCGTGATAGAGAGTGTAACCCTGCTTTTCTGAAAGAGAACCGAGGAAGAAGAAATCTTTGCCGTTCTTTACGTATGTATAGCAATGGCTGCGGAAAACACCTTTCTTTTCTTCGTCATCACAGAACCATACATCTGATGATGTGCCTGCAAGTTTGATGAAGGGCTTTGTAAGAGCAAGTTTGTTGATGCCGAGGTGAACATCATTCTTTGTGTATTCTCTTGAAGTTGTCCATGACTGGTAACCGTTTGAGAAGAATTTGTCGTTATCTTTGAATTCATGGCTGAAGTCAAGTGAAGCCTTGACAAGTTCAACCTTTGCCTTGGGCTTGAGAGTAAGTTTTACTGCATCAGCTGTAATTGAGTAGTCTGCATCAAGATATTCGGAAGTTGAGCCTTCAAGGAACATGGTCTGTCCGTTATATCTGTACTCACATCTGAAAATAGGATTTTTCACGATAATCTTTCTCCTTTATTTAATTCATTATTATTTACTTTATTATGCAATAATTTTGAATGCTTGTCAAGGTTGCTGCCAGAAATATGAGAATGCTGTGTCATAGAGACTTTTAAGATCCATATATCTGCCGTATTTTGACGGACAATTATAAACAACCGCAACAAAAGTTTTTGTTTTGCCTGTTTTTGCTATTTTCTTTTTACCCACAGTAACAAGGCACTGTCCTGCCTGTGAATGTGATCCTGTTTTCATACCGACAATATATGAAAGGTATCTTTCGCTGTAAGGATTGATAAGTTCGTTTGAATTTGTGTAGTTTGCACTTTCGCCTGATTCGAAATAAGCGGTAACCCACGGGTCAGATACTATGTCACGGATAAGCTTGAATGAATAAGCCTTTGTTGTCATAATTGTCATATCATAAGCCGAAGTGTAATGATTACTGTTTGGATAGCCGTCGGGATTTGCAAAATGGGAATCATTCATGCCGAGCTTTTTTGTGTATGTATTCATCATATTTACAAAGTAGTTGAGAGCTTTCTGCGCTGACATATTTTTGTCACCGGAAGCAACTCTTGCAACGTGAACAGCAATTGTGTATGCAGCATCACAGCCCGAGGGAGCAAAAAGGCACTTGAGAATCTCTTTGAATTTGATTTTCTGACCTTTGTAAATTCCTGCACGGCTTGTGTTAGTTTCAAGCAGATTCAGTTCGTTACCGACTGTAAGTACATAGTTTTCTGAAAGATATTCACAACCAAGTACGGCAGTTATAACTTTTGTTGTGCTTGCAGGATGGAGCTTGCTGTGCATATTCTTGCCGTAAAGAATCTTATCGTTGTCGTAATCGTAAAGAACTGCATATTTTGCATAACTTGTCTTGAATTTATTGCTCTGTTCAAGCTTATACTTTCTGTTTGCATCAGTAAGTTTTGTTGTGGTTTCAGGAGCTTTTGTTGTGGTTACGGGAGCCTTTGTTGTGGTTTCAGTTGTTGTTTCAGGCGCAAACGGGTCAAGCTTTGCACTGTGTCGAAGAATGAATCTTGCATCGGAAGCATTGACTTTTGAGTCCTGATTATAGTCAGAAACAGACATACGGTAATTGTCAAGTGTAATCAGATGTGCAGCAACACGCAGAACAATTCGTGCGTCAGCCGCTGTTATGGTTCCGTTGAGGTCAGCATCTCCGAGAGGGTGTGTATAGGGAGAAGTTGTGATCTCCGTTGTTGTTTCTGTAGTAATAGCAGTTGTAGATTCTGTTGAGAATTCGGTGGTGAATTCCTCACTGCTGTCCGTTGCAAATGAGGGAAGTGTTGTTACAGTCAACAGCAACACCGTAAGGAAAACGGACAAAATTCTGTTGGTTAAATTCATTTTATTTCTCCGGTTTTATTTTGTTAAAAGAATAATGTTTTCTGTGTGCTTTGTGTGGGGGAACATATCAAAGGGGCGGCAGGCTTTAACCTTGTAGCCGTTTTTTGTCAGATGAAAAACATCTCTGACCTGAGTTTCGATATTGCATGAAATGTAAACTATTTTTTCGGGTGAAAGTGCAATTGCCGCATCAAGAAATTCCTTTGAACAGCCAGCTCTGGGCGGGTCTGTGAAAAGAACATCAATATGTTCGCCGTCTGCTGCAAGATTCTGCATAAATTCACCTGCATCAAGAGCAAAGAAACGGATGTTTTTGGTGTCATTGAGCTTTGCATTCACAATTGCATCTTTGACGGCATCTTTGTTAAGCTCAGTGCCGATAACCGTTTTTGCTTTATCTGCTGCAGCAATACCAATTGTGCCGATTCCGCAGTATGCATCAATTACAGTTTCGTTTCCTGTAAGTCCGGCAAGATTTATTGCACAGTTGTATAATTTTTCTGTCTGCACGGGGTTTATCTGATAGAAAGATTTTGGTGATATCCTGAATCTCTTTCCGCAGAGAATATCTTCTATGTATCCGTTGCCGTAAAGGACTTTCTGTGCATCACCGAGCACCATACTTGTGAATTTATTATTTATATTCTGAATAATTGTAGTGATTTCGGGATGAATTGAAACAAGCTTTTCAATAAAATGGTTTTTGCCGGGGAAAACGGGGGTTGCCGTAACGAGTACAACCATAACTTCACCCGTTGAAAAACCTCTTCTTATCAGTACGTGCCTGAGAAAGCCTTTTTCGATACGCTCATTGTAAGCAGTAAGCTTGAATTCTTTAAGCAGATTTCTGATTGTGACAATTATTCTGTCTGCAGTTTCGTCCTCTAGCATACAAGAGTCGATTTTTACAATATTGTGAGTGCTTGACTGGTATACACCGGAAATAATCATTCCGCTTCGTGTTGTGCCGAAAGCCGCACTTACCTTGTTTCTGTAGTGATACGGATTGTCCATTCCTTCAATGGGGGCAACGTGACAATATCTGCCGAAAAGCTTTATAACCGAAGCCTGTTTGAAAGCTTTTTGACGGTCATAAGACATGTTCTGGAGCTGACAACCTCCGCATTTTCCCGCAACGGGGCACATATCTTTTTTCTGTGTGTTGTTTTTTTTCATTAAAATTTTCCGTTCGATAATATTTTTATTAAAATCTCAAAATTAACCATTAGATAATATATCACAAATTTTATAAATTTTCAATTAAAGAAGTTGAAAAAAATATCAGCATATGTTACAATATTTCAAATTGCCGACGGAGGTACTTTTTATGAAATATACATTACAGAAGAAAAATTACAGAAATTTCAAAGTTTTCAGAGATAATATAACTGAGCCGAGAGCTTATTTTATCCCTTATTCAAAACTTGATGTACTTAAAAATACAGATTTCAGACAGGAAAGATATTCTTCAGATATCGTTACCTGCCTTTCAGGCGAATGGGATTTTAAGTTCTATCAGCATTCAGCAAAAGTGCCCGATACAATGGACACTTCATATATAAGATTTGACAAGGTAACCGTTCCTTCCACTTGGCAGAGAACAGGTTATATGGAACCCGTTTATCTTAACTGTCCTTATGAGTTCCAGATTACTCCTCCCGGTATTCCTGAAGATATGACAGCAGGTATTTACAGAAAGAAGTTTGAACTCACCGATATGTCGAAAAAGTATATTCTTTCATTCCTCGGTGCTGCAAACAACATTGAAGTTTATCTCAACGGTGCATATATCGGCTATTCAGAAGGCTCACACAATACTGCTGAATTTGATATCACATCAAAGGTTGTCGAAGGCACAAATGAACTTGTTGTGCTTATGTACAGATGGTGTAACGGCACATTCCTTGAGTGTCAGGATATGTTCCGTGAAACAGGTATATTCAGAGATGTTCTTCTTTCTGCGTATGATGAGTCATATATCTACGACTATTATGTATCATCCGTTAAAAACGGCGATAAGTATGATATGAATTGTGAAGTTGAAGTTCCCGCATACGGTGCAGGATGTACCGTAAAGGTATCTCTTTTTGACGGTGAAAAGGAAATTGCTTCAGAAGAACAGAAAGCTTCACAGAAAATGAAGTTCAGCTTCAAAGCTCTTAATGTGAATGAATGGAATGCTGAAGTTCCTTATCTTTACACAGTATATATAACTCTTTATCAGAACGGTGAAGAGGTTATGTCTCTTCGTAATCTTACCGGTTTCAAGACTGTTGAAATTAAGGGTAACGTATACCTTTTCAATGATAAGAAAATTAAGTTCAAGGGCGTAAATCATCACGATTCACACCCCGTAACAGGCTATGTTATGAGCCACGAAGATCTTGAAAAAGATGTTAAGCTTATGAAGGAGCTTAATGTTAACTCCGTCAGAACTTCACATTATCCTCCTGATCCTTTCTTCATCACACTTTGTGATGTTTACGGTCTTTATGTTATTGATGAAGCAGATATTGAAACTCACGGTGCGTGGGAAGTCTGCAACCAGAATGACAACGGTATCAGTGATGATCTCAAGTGGCAGCATCATTATGTTGACAGAGTAATGAGAATGTATAAGCGTGACAGAAGCCATACATCAATTGCTTTGTGGTCTCTCGGTAACGAAGCAGGCGGCTACAAGTGTCAGGATAAATGCTATGACTACCTCAAGTCTCAGGGCACACCAATTCCCGTTCATTATGAAGGTGTATGCAGAACAAAGAGAATTGCATATGATGTTGTTTCAGAAATGTATCCGCATCACGACGAAGTTGAACAGGTCGGAAAAGGCATTTATAACGGCAAAATCGGCAAGCACGCAAATGTTGTGCGTGGCGGTAAAAAGAATATTATCAGAAACTACGGAGAGAAACCCTATTTCCTTTGTGAATACGTTCACGCAATGGGTGTAGGCCCCGGAGGAATGGAAGAGTACTGGGATTCATTCTATAAATACGATAACCTTATGGGTGGTTGTATCTGGGAATGGGTTGACCACGCTGTTTATCACGAACCCGGTGATACAAAATATCCCTTCAAATACACATACGGCGGTGACCATAAAGAAAAGCGTCACGACGGTAACTTCTGTGTTGACGGTCTTTTGTATCCCGACAGAACACCTCACACAGGCGCACTCCAGATGAAGGAGATTTACCGTCCCGTAAGAGTATCCTGCAAGAATGATAATATTTTTGTTTTCACAAATACAAACAGATTCAGAAATGCTTCATATCTTTCAATGGAATGGATTCTTGAAAGAAACGGTGTCGCTTATGACAAGGGTAATGTTGTTCTTGATATTGAACCTGAAGCAACAATGGAAACAGAAATTGACTTCAGAGAAATCAATAATGATAATGACTTCATTATTACATTCGTCTGCCGTGACGGTGATATGGAAGTTTCAAGAGAGCAGATTGTTCTCAATGACGTTTCTGTTTCTTATGAACTTCACAAAACAGGTAAAATCACTGTTGAATCAGACGGAGCAAAAGTTAAAGTCAAGTTTGACGGTGGTGAAGCTGTATTCAAGGCAGAAACAGGCAATCTTGTTTCTTACAAAAAGGGCGGAAAAGAATACATTAACCAGAAACCTGCAGGCGGAACAAAGGGCTTTGTACCTTATGTATTCAGAGCGCCTCTGGATAACGACAGACCTTTTACTGAAAAGTGGGAAAAGCTCGGTCTTGACAATGTGAAAGTTGTTCCCGATGCTTTTGATGTATGTATTGACGGCAACTGCGCTTCAGTTCTTTCAGTATACGCTCTCAAGGGTAATAAGAAAGACCTCTTCGAATGTATGGTTGATTACACAATTTCTCCCATTGGTGAAATCAAGGTAAGAGCTGTACTTAATAAGGTTATTGATGAAAAAATCGATCTTCCCAGATTCGGTATGACAGTTGAGCTTCCTGCTGAATTCACAGAAGTTGAATACTACGGCAGAGGTGCTGCGGAAAATCTTCCCGATTTCAATGCACAGTCTCCCATCGGAATTTTTAAGTCAACAGTTCACGAAATGCACGAACCTTATATTTATCCTCAGGATAACGGTGAGCATTGCGGCGTTAAATGGCTTGATGTGTCTGACAATGCAGGTCATTCTCTCCGAGTTTATGCTGAAGAGCGTTTCGCATTTAATATTCACGATTACACTCCCGCAAATCTTTATGCTGCAAAGCATCAGGAAGATATTGAATTTGTTGATTCATCAGTTCTTACAATTGACGGTTATGTAAGAGGAACAGGTACAGGCAGCTGTGGTCCCGAAACTCTTCCTGCATATGAAATTGATGAAGAAAGTATGCTCATTTACGAATTTACCGTTGTAACGGAGTGATAATATGTCAGAAATAAGACTTGTTGAGGGTAGTGCTGTCAGCGGACTGAGAAAAACAGTTTTTGCTGATGAACAGGGTTACCCTGCAGATAAACTTTTTGATGATAAAGAAAATTCAGCCGATTTTCTTGCCTTTTTTGATGAAGGCAAGGCAGTCGGCTGCGGCCGTTTCTTCAAAGAGAATGAAACGGATTACCATATAGATAATATTGCATTCGGTAAAGAGATGAGAGGCAAGGGAATGGGTAAAAAACTCGTACTTTCTCTTGTTGACGAATGTAAGAAAAAAGGTGCGGAAAGAGTTACCGTCAACGCAAGGGCAGATGCCGTCGGTTTTTATGAAAAATGCGGCTTTGCTGTGTGCGGTTGTGAGTTTACGGATGAGAATTTCAGCCGTGTGCCTATGGTGACTTCATTTGAGTTTGACGGCTGCAGTTATGTTTTTACTGAATCCGGTGTTGAAGCTTTCTATGTAAGAAAGACATTCAGTTGTGAGAATGTAGTGTCTGCAAAAGTCAGAATCAATGCTCTTGGCTTTGTTGAACCTTATTTCAACGGTGAAAAACTCACAGACGAAATGTTTATTCCCGCCTGGACAAATTATGAAAAACGTGACCTTTCACGTGTGTCTTTCCCTATTTATGACACAATGACACAGAGAAGATATTATCTTGAATATGACATCACCAGAAAACTCGGTGATAAGAATGCACTTGTTCTGCACGTGGGCAACGGTTGGTACTGTCAGACGGAAAATCATGCGGAATATATGCCGAAGTGGGGCGACCCGAAGGTTGTTTTCAAGATTATCCTCACAATGAAAGACGGTACTGTCAGTGAAATTAATTCAGACAGCACAGCTCTTTACAAAACAAGCTACATCAGCCGTACAAATATCTATCTCAATGAAACAATGGACGGCAGATGTTATGATGAAAGCCTTCTTTCCGCAGATTATGATGATTCAGCGTGGCTTAATGTCAGAGAAACTGAAGTGGAACCTTGCGTAATGGTCAAGCAGTTCTTCGGCGGTGATAAATTCGACTATTCAATAGAGCCTGAACTTATCGCAGAAGACTCAAGAGGAAAGCTTTACGACCTTAATGCAGATGAATCGGGTCTCTGGGTTATCCGTTTTGATGATGACGCAAAACCCGGTGATGAAGCAATTGTAGTTTTTTCAGAAATCGCCCTTGAAAACGGTGATTTCCGTCTTCGTCATACGGGCGGTGAATGGAGAAAACAGTGCGACAGATACATCTGTGGTGAAACAAAGAGGGAATTTACCCCCGTATTTACATGGCGTGCCGGCAGATATATCAGAGTAACCGGCAAAGCAAGTCTTGTAAGATTTGATGTTGTTTATTCTCCCGTACCTGTCACTGCGACACTTGAAACAGAAAATGAAAATCTCAGATGGTTCTTTGATGCATACTGTAACACTCAGATGTGTAACATTCACGGTATGATTCCGTCAGACTGTCCTCACCGAGAAAGACTCGGTTATACAGGTGACGGTCAGCTTTGTTCCGCTGCGGGAATGACGATTTTTGACAGCGAAAAGATGTACCGCAAGTGGATGGATGATGTTGCAGACTGTCAGGATATCTATAATGGTCACGTTCAGCACACTGCACCGTTTTACGGTGGTGGCGGCGGTCCCGGAGGCTGGGGCGGTGCAATGGTTATTGTACCCTGGAATTTCTATAAAAAATTCGGTGATAAAGAAATACTTTCCAAGTATTATAACCGTATGAAAAAATATCTTGACTATATGCAGTCAAGAAGTGACAATAACATTGTTATGAGAGAAGAAGAGGGCGGTTGGTGCCTTGGTGATTGGTGTGCACCAAACAACATCAATCTTATTCCTGAGCCTTTTATCAATACATATTTCTTTATCAAGTGTTGTATTCTTACAAAGAAGTCAGCAGAAATTCTCGGTTTCAATGAAGATGCAAAAATGCTTGAAGAAAAGATAAACATTCTTTCTTCTGCTTTCTGCCGTGAGTATTATAACGAAGAAACACATTCATTCTATGACGGTATTCAGGGTGCAGATGCATTTGCTCTTGATATCGGTCTCGGTGATGAAAAGACTCTCAGCAATCTTGTTAAACATTACGAAGACCTTGGCGAATATGATACAGGTATCTTCGGTACAGACATTGTTACAAGAATTCTTTTTGAAAACGGATACGGCAAGCTTGCTTTCAGTCTTATGACAGGTGATGGCGAAATTTCATTTGCAAATATGAAACGCACAGGCACAAACACTCTTTGGGAAAACTGGGACGGCTGCGACTCTCTTTCTCATCCTATGTTCGGTGCCGTGAGTGAATATATCTTCAATTATATTCTCGGTATAAAGCAGACAGAGGATTCTGCAGGATACAAGAAGGTTGTAATCGATCCTGCATATATCCCCGAAGGCGGAAATATTTCAGGCAGTATTCTCACCAAGAACGGCAGAATTTCTGTTGAAGTAAATTATTCCGGCGGAGAAAGAAGTGTAAAATATACTCTTCCCGAAAACGTTGAACTCTGCGAATAAAATGATAATTGACATTTATGAGAGGAATTGAAAAATGGCAAAAAAAATGAAAGAATATCAGATTTTCACTTGTCCTCATTGTGCTTGTGAGTATTATGACAGTACGGCACGTGACGGTAAAAAAGTGGGAAATCCGATGATGGAATGTCCAAATTGTTCTGGGAAAGCATTCAGAAGTTCAATTTATGAACCTGCCCTTATCGGAGGAAAAAGATATTTCAATATTAAATTTTCATCTTTTTACGGCAATATCAGAATTGTTCTTATTCTGATATATGCGGCATTCCTTTTTGCGATTCTCGTAACAAGGGATATGACATTATCAATAACTCTTGTGTTGTCAGCGGCATTGCTTTATCTTCTTTATGAAGTTGCAAGAATTGCTCACAGAAACATTGTGCTTGGCTCTGATGAATATGACTATGAGCTGACAGAATCACTTGAGCGTCTTGCTGATGCCGAATATGCTCACATTGTTGTGTCAGCACAAGGCATTGAAGAAGATAGTGTTTATTTTTATGAATTGCATAAAACGGAGGAATGAAAATGAAAAAATTTGCTATATCTCTGATTTTTGTGTTTGCGCTTATGATTTCTCTGTTTATGGTTTCAGCAAATGCATTTGAACTTGATAAGACAGATATTGAAATTGTTCTCAATGATGACGGTACAGCTGATGTAACAGAAAAATGGACTGTCACTTATTCTGATTCTGCAGATTATTTTTACAGAGATTTTGATATCTATTCAGCAGATAATGCTGTTTCACTTATTCAGAAATACGGTGAAATCAAAGATGTTGAAGTGCTTGTTGACGGTGAAGAGATTGCAGAAGGCAGCGGGAACAATGAATATGCATTTGACGTTGCAGACGACGGAAAAAGTTATGTTCTTGCCATCAAATACCCTTCAGCACAGACAGTAAGAGATTATGAAATTTCATATACAATCACAGAAGCTGTAAACAAGAGCGGAAAAGATGCAGTATTTTCATATATGGTAATCGGTAAAACATTCCGTTACACAAGCAATGATGTTGCGGTTAATATTGTTTTTCCTGACGGTGTCAAATCTTCAGAAATAAAAGTTGCAGACGGTTATGAAGAAATCGGCTGTGAAGTTGAGGTAACTGATAATTCTGCAAAAT
Organism: Acutalibacteraceae bacterium; assembly: GCA_045639185.1. Lineage (GTDB taxonomy): Bacteria > Bacillota > Clostridia > Oscillospirales > Acutalibacteraceae > UBA1081. Next base: position 16,469 of record JAZUCO010000051.1, on the reverse strand, counting down.
TTACAAAAAGCAGAGTTTATGATACTTTTTCAGTTGAAGCTTCCTGCGATAAATCTTTTTTTGATGCGGAATCTCTTGTGAAATATTCTGCAGCGGCAGACAAAGCAGGCAATGCATTCCAGTCATTCCTTAAAGTTCTTCCTTTTATTCTTGCTGTAGTTGCAGTTGCTCTTATTATTCTTTTTATTCTTCTTCCTGACAGACTTGCAAGATTTGCAATTGAAAATAAAGTTAAGAAGCAGGGAAAATCATCAGAAGAAAACAGCATTAAAATTCCCGAAAATATTTCAGCTTGTGAGTGCTATAAAATAGTAAATCCTCCTTCAAGAATCAAACCTGTATCATCAGCAAAGCGAATTCCTGCACTTTTTGCAATGGCAATTCTTGAATGTATTGAAAAGGGATATATTGTTGCAGACGGTGACGATCTTATTGTCGGCACTCCCAGACAGGAAGTTCCTGCATATATCACAAGCGTACTTAATTTCCTTAAAACTTTCAGTAAAGAAGAGCACAAGAAATATGTTATCGATAAGCATTTTGCAGACAAAGTAGTTCTCGAATGTGAAAATAACTATGACGTGATAACAAATTATCTTTCAACTTTCTATTCACTTGTGAACGGTGCAGATCTGAAATTCTTTATGAAAAAAGAAAACAGAGAGTTCTATAAAGTTCTTTACACAGTAAAACTCGGTGCTTCAGATGTTAAAAAGAAGCCTGATTTTGCACAGTGTGTGGGAGAAGTTTTTTCAGGCGCAAAAACAAAGGATCCTGAAATTTTCTCTATGATGTATTCATCTCCGTCACCCGATAAGATGTTTGATAAGGGCGGCAGAAAAGGTGAAGCAGCACTTTGTGAAGCACTTGCTGCAATGTACAAAGTATTTATAAAATCAAAGTAACAAAAAAGCGGTCGGGAAACTGACCGCTTAATCAATAAGGTGATAAAATGATTCAGAAAATCGTTGAATGTGTACCGAATATAAGCGAGGGGAGACGTCCCGAAGTTGTTGCTGAATGTGTCAGTGTTGTTGCATCTGTTGAGGGTGTAAAAGTGCTTCACTTTACATCAGATTATGACCATAACAGAAGTGTCATAACTTTTGCAGGCAGTCCCGAGGGGGTTACTGAAGCCGCTGTAAGACTTTGCAAAAAGGCTTCTGAGCTTATTGACCTCACAAAACATACGGGTGAGCATCCGAGAATGGGTGCTGTTGATGTGTGTCCCTTTATTGCGGTTAAAAATGTTTCAGATGAAGAAGTAATTGAAATTGCAAAAACTGCAGGCAAGCGAATTTTTGAAGAAGCAGGAATTCCCGTTTATCTTTATGAAAAAGCCGCATCTGCACCCCACAGACAGAATCTTGCAGAGGTGCGTAAAGGTCAGTTTGAAGGACTTCCCGAAAAGACAAAGCTCCCTGAATGGCAACCCGATTTCGGTAACGGTTATCATGAAACTGCGGGTATAACAATAGTCGGTGCAAGAGAATTTCTGATTGCATTCAATATAGAGCTTGATACTGATGATGTTGAAATTGCAAAGAATATTGCAAAGACAATCCGTTTTTCGTCAGGCGGTTATCCTTGCGTAAAAGCTCTCGGGCTGATGCTCCATGAAACAAATACGGCTCAGGTTTCGATAAATTTCACCGATTACAAAACAACATCTCTTTATACTGTGGTTGATAAAGTACGTGAAGAAGCAAAAAAATACGGCACAGCCGTGAAATGTACAGAGCTTATCGGCTTGTCACCAATGAAAGCTCTTATCGACTGTGCCGAGCATTATCTGAAAATCAGAGATTTTGATTATAATAATCAGGTCTTTGAAAATCACTTTTTATAATTCCGGGCATAAAAAAGGACACCTTTCGGTGTCCTTTAATTTTATACCTTTTCGTTTGTCAGAAGAACGTCTTTTTCGCCTTCTTCTGTATACATCTGAAGTTCTTTTATGCCGAATCTTTCCATAACTCTTGTCCAGCGGAGAACCATATCTGTATCGTGGTTTACAGGTACCCATCCTGCTCTCAGATAGCTCTTGCAAGCGGGGATTCTGTGGTCGTCTGTTGTAAGAGTTGCAATTTCAACACCATTGTCAAAGAAATGCTTTTCTGCAATTGCACAGAGCGCAGTGCCAAGACCTTTGCCTCTTTCTGAGTCAGCAACAGAAACCATGTGAACAAGACCTTTGCCTGTGTCGGGATACTTTCTGACTGCTGTGATTGTTGCAACGGGAAGATTTTCTTCATTGCAGATAAAGAAACAGTCTGTGTAAACATCAATATTTTCCATGCAGTTTGTGAATGAAGAATTGTCTGCACCGTATCTTACAAGACCGTTGTTGCAGATTCTTATCCAGTGGGGGATATCCTCTTCGCCCTGATATGTTCTGATTGTGTAACCTTCGGGAAGTGCAGGAATTTCCTTATCCTTGGGGAAAACAAGAAGCTTGAGCTGTTTATTCTGAGCCTGAGCTCTGGGTTTCCATGTCTTCTTGTGTCCTTCATAGATTTCCTGAGGAATTTCGGGATTACCCTTTGAATATGATGGGATAAGCATATCGCCTGCAACTTTGGGATCTGTACAAGCTGTATCGTTTCTGAATGCTTCTCTTTCTTCCTTGTTTCTGAAATTGGGAATAGCAACGGGAATACCGCCATTAAGAATTGAACGGTAACCGAGAAGACCGGGAAGGAACATATCAAGAGCTTCATAAATATCAATATAGTCAGCATCGGGATTGCCCTTGATAGCTTCAACTGCATGATACATTGTGTAGAAGTCTGAATTGCCGTGGCCGAATTCTTTTGCAATGTCATCATATTCGCCTACGGGTTCGTATGATTTTACTGAGAAGTTATCGGGATTGTTGAGATAAACTCTTCCGAAATCGCCATTCTTTGCGTCTTCTCTTGCGCTTTCCATTCTGCCGTCTGAACCGTAAACTGAGTACCAGATTGAATCCTTTGAACAGCCGACACCGTGAAGACTCTTGACGATAGCACCGTTTTCAAGTGTAATCATTTCAACAGCTGCATTACCTGCTTTTGCACCCATTCTTGCCATTCTTGCGTTGAAAGGCATTTCAAAACCTGTAACAGAAACTGGACGAAGACCTGTGATGTGGATAAGGGGACCGATAGAATGTGTGCAGTAATATGTAGCATACATATTGTTTCTCCAATGATTTTCATCACCGAGAGTGATAAGATCCCAGATGCTCTCGCAGTTGTGCATATATTCGCCTTCACCATATTCGAATTCGCCTACAGCACCAGCTTTATAGAGTTTTTTCATTTCATATGTAGCGGGCATATAGCAGTAGTTTTCAGCATAAGCGTAAATCTTTCCTGACTTTTCAACAGCTTCACAGAGTTCAACAGCTTCCTTCATTGTCTGACAAGGAAGCACTTCACTGATAACGTTGAAACCTTTTTCAAGACACTTGATTGCAAATGGTGCGTGCTCTGTTGCATAGTTAGCAAGCACAACAGCATCCATATCGTGATTGAGGAATTCATCAAAAGATGTATAATATGCGATTGAATCATCGTTCAGTTTGTTTTTAACTCTTTCAATCTGGAAATCTGAATAATCGCAGATTGCAACAAGCTTTGCATTTGCAGCCTTGTTGGCATACTGTATCATTGACTGTCCTCTGCCTGCACCGAGAACACCTATTTTAACAATGTTGCTCATAATTAAGAAAGTCCTTTCTTTATTTTCTGTAATCATTATATCACCCATACAAAAAAATTCAATATATTTTTAGAATAAAAACAATAAACTAAAAATTATATATTATTCATTATAATAATTTTATAGTTGAATTTTTCTTCACTATGTGATAGAATTATAAAGATTTAATATAATTTCTTTACGGAGGCGACTAAAATGACAGAAGATTACAGAGGTTCTGTTGCAATTGTTCTCGGTCTTACAGATACAGATGAAAAAATTCCTGCTGCTTCAGGCAGAATCTCAACTCAGGAGGGAGATGCCTCCGAAATATTTGCAAAAAGTCAGGATAAAGAGAAAAACGCAAATTTAATTCAGAAAGTTACCCGTTCAGGTCATAACTCAACAATTGAACATACTGTTTTTAATCTTGCTTTTCAGGATGTTTCCGTCTTTGTTGAACAGTTTCTTATCGAATTCAGACTGGCTTCTTTTACTGTAAAATCAAGAAGATATGTAGACTTTCGTAAGTGCGGATTCTATGTGCCTTTCCTTGGCAAAAAAGAGCTTGAAGATAAGTTCAGCGAAACAATGGAATACCTTTTTAATGAGTATACAGCGTTTGTTGATGCAGGTGTACCCAAGGAAGATGCCAGATTCCTTCTCCCTTACTGTCTCAGAAGTAATTTCTACTGCTCAGTAAATGCCAGAGAGCTTCTTCATATGCTTCGTTCAATGCTTTTCGGCAGAGGCAGTGAATTCAAGGAGCTTTATGACCTTGGTATGCAGATTTTTGAGCAGATAGAAAAGCTTACACCCGGTATCGTTGCTGATTTCTATAAGAGAAGACCTGAAAAGAGTGATAAAATCGCTCTCGGTTATATGTTCAATAATTATGAGGATAACAGCGATGATAAAAAGGCTGTTGAACTTATTTCTGTTTCTCCCGATGCAGAAAAAAGTGTTGCACGTTCAGCTCTTATCTGGACAAGACAGTATACACCCGACGCTGTTGAAAAGATTATTGCAGATGAAGCAAATGTCAATAAAATTATCGATTGCGTAATTGACTCTGCTCGTCCCAGACCTCTTGAAACAGTAAGTTATACATTCCGTATCAACGGTGTTTCTCTTTCAACAATCACTCATTTCGCACGTCACAGAATGCATTCTCTTATGGTGCCTTCTCTTACACTTACAGACAGAAAAAAATATATAATTCCCGAAACAGTTAAAAATGCAGGTCTTCTTGAAAGATATGAAGAAGCATTCGTAAAGATGAATGACCTTTATGAGTATCTCAAATCAGAAGGCTGTACAGAAGAGCAGGTTGTATATTGCCAGCTCAGCGGTAATACACTTGATATTGTTTCATGTATGAACGGCAGAGAGCTTATGCTCTTTATGAGACTTCGTACATGCACAAGAGCACAGTGGGAAATCCGTGATTTTGCTATTGATATGCTTCGTCAGCTCCGTGAAGTTTCACCTGTGATTTTTAATAAATACGGTCCGAGCTGTTTTATTTCAGCTTGTCCCGAGGGTGCAATGTGCTGCGGCAGAACTGCAGAAATTAAAGAATATTTCAAGAACTTATGATATAATTCGCAAGAGGTAAATTATAATGAAAGATTCAGTTAAACAGGAAAATGTAAAGATGCTTTTCAAGGCAGTTCTCTCTCTTCAGAATGAAGAAGAGTGTGCAGGATTCTTCAAAGATCTTTGCACAGATACAGAACTTTTTTCAATGGCTCAGCGTTTTATGGTTGCAAAAATGGTTGCTTCAGGTAAGAAGTATGAAGAAATTGAAGAGGCAACAGGAGCATCACCAGCAACAATCAGCCGTGTAAAGAGATATATGGAAAACTATAAACAGTACGATATTTTTACAAGGCTGGGCGAATAATGAGTTATTCTTCATTGGCAGAAGTTTATGACAGACTGACAGAAAATGTTGAATATGAAAAAAGAGCGGAGTATATTCATTCTCTTCTTCTTAAAAATTCAGGGGACAGTGGTGTGCTTCTTGATCTTGCCTGCGGTACGGGAACATTATCCCTCGAACTTTCAAAATTCGGCTATGATATGATTCTTTGCGATCTTTCAGCTGAAATGCTCAGCTTTGCAAGAGAAAGACTTCCCGATGCGCTTATTCTTTGTCAGAGTATGACAGAGCTTGATCTGTACGGTACAATCAACCATGCCGTGTGCTCACTTGACAGCATAAATCATCTGCTCAAGCCCTGCGATGTTAAAGCGGCATTTGCTTCTGTTTCACTTTTTATGGAAAAAGGCGGAGTGTTTGTTTTTGATGTAAATACTCCCTATAAACACGAAGCTGTGCTCGGCAACAACACATTTGTTTCCGAGAAAGATAATGTCTTCTGCGTCTGGCAGAATTCATACAAACGCAAAAGTAAAACAGTTGATATAAATATTGATATTTTCATTGAAGAAGAAAATAAATATGAAAGACTGCGTGAAAGTTTCTCAGAGAGAGCATACTCAATTGATGATATTAAGAAGTGGCTCGGAGAAACAGGCTTTGAAGTAACGGGAGTGTATGATGATATGACTTCCTATGAGCCTACAGATACAAGTGAACGAGTATATTTCACCGCAGTAAAAAGATAAAGAGGTAAATTTTAATGGGTAAACTTGTTAGATGTATTTCAGAAGACGGTACACTCCTTATTATGGCATGTGACACAACAGATATTGTCACAGACGCGTATGAAATACACGGTACATCAAAAGTATGTACAGCAGCTCTCGGCAGACTCCTCACCGCAGGTGCAATGATGGGTAGTATGCTCAAGGGTAAAAAAGATACATTGACACTTAAAATCAACGGTGGCGGTCCTGCAGGCAGTGTTCTTGCTGTTGCAGACAGCTCTTGTCACGTAAAAGGCTATGTTGTTGACGGTAATGTTGAACTTCCTCTCAATAAAAAAGGTAAGCTCGACGTTGGCGGAGCAGTTGGCAGAAACGGTTTTGTAACAGTTATCAAAGACCTTGGTCTTAAAGAACCTTTTGTCGGTCAGGTGCCCATCGTTTCAGGTGAAATCGCAGAAGATATTACAGCATATTTTGCTGCAAGTGAACAGACACCTTCAGTATGCGGTCTCGGTGTTCTTGTGGCTCAGGACGGAACTGTCCTTACAGCAGGCGGATTTCTTATTCAGCTTCTTCCAACAGCCGACGACAGTATTATTGATCTCGTTGAAAAAGATATTCAGGGTATTGAGTCTGTTACAAAAATGCTTACAGACGGTCTCACACCCACAGAAATATGCAAAAAAGTCCTTCCCTCATTTGATATTCAGGAGCTTGATGTTATGTATCCCGAATACAGATGTGACTGTTCTGTAGAAAGAGTTCAGACAGCGCTTATTTCAGCAGGCAAAGAAGAACTTCTTGATATGGCAAACGATCCCATCACAGAAGTAAAATGTCAGTTCTGTAATAAGGCTTACAGATTTACAGGCAAGGACATTCTTAAACTTATAGAAGACTCACAGGAGAATATAGATGAACAGTAATATGTTATGCTCAAAATGCGGAAAAAGACCCGCAGTTGTGTTCATATCAAAAATTCAGGGCGATGAATCGACTCAGGAAGGTCTTTGCCTTAAATGTGCAATGGATATGAATATCGGACCCATAAAGCAGTTTATGGAGAAAATGGGAATAACTGAAGAAGAAGTTGAAGCAGTCAGCGAACAGCTCGGTGATGCTATGGACGCGATGGGCGATGCAGACGGCTTTGAATTCGGCGGCGCAGGCACATTCCCCTTTATGCAGGGACTTATGAATGGTATGGGCGGTATGCCTATGTCAAAAAAAGATGAAAATGATTCAGTTTCAGCAGATAATGATGCTGTAAAAGATAACGGCAAGAAAAAGAGATTCGGCAAAGATAAAAAGCACGCTCCCAATAATGAGAAGCAGAGAAAATTCCTCGGACTTTATTGTACAGACCTTACAAAAAAGGCACGTGACGGAAAAATTGATGCAATCATCGGCAGAGATGATGAAATTTACAGAGTGACACAGATTCTTTGCAGAAGAACAAAGAATAACCCTTGTCTTATCGGTGAACCCGGCGTAGGTAAAACAGCTATTGCAGAAGGTCTTGCACTCAAGATTGCTGCAGGTGCAGTACCTGCAAAACTTCAGAATAAAGAACTTCACCTTCTTGACCTTACAGCACTTGTTGCAGGTACTCAGTTCAGAGGTCAGTTTGAAAGTCGTATCAAAGGTCTTGTTGACGAAGTCAAGGCAGAGGGCAACATTATTCTTTTTATTGACGAAGTTCATAATCTTGTTGGTACAGGTGATGCTGAAGGTTCAATGAATGCTGCAAATATCCTTAAACCTGCTCTTTCCCGTGGTGAAATTCAGGTTATTGGTGCCACCACCTTCACAGAATACAGAAAATATATCGAAAAAGACTCTGCTCTTGAAAGACGATTCCAGCCCGTAAAGGTTGAAGAGCCGTCAATCGACGATGCATTCAAGATGCTTCAGGGTATCAAGGGTTATTATGAAATGTATCACAGAGTCAGAATTTCAGACAGACTTCTTTATCTTGCTGTCACTCTTTCAGAAAGATATATCAACGACAGATTCCTTCCCGACAAGGCTATTGACCTTCTTGATGAAGCATGTACTTGTGCAAACCTCAGAAATAAGGCAATAAGTGACTGCGAGATTGCAGAGTCAAAACTTGCATCACTCAAGGCTCAGGAAGAGGCTGCAATGCAGACAGAAGACGGTGCAGAGCCTGATTATGAAGCTCTTGCACAGATACGCTCAGAGATTATGAGTCTTGAAAATGAGCTTCCCGCTCTCCGTGAAAAGGCTGCTGATAACGATGTTACAGAAGATGATATCGCAAGAGTAATCAATCTCTGGACAGGTATCCCTGTCAGAAAAATCATTGATTCAGACCTCGATAAACTTGCAGATATGGAAGAACATCTCAAGGCAAGAGTTATCGGTCAGAATGAAGCTGTTGAGGCAGTCTGTGCCGCAATCAGGAGAAATAAGATTCAGATAAATCCCCAGAAGAGACCTGCATCTTTCATTTTTGTAGGCCCCACAGGTGTAGGTAAAACTGAGCTTGTTAAACAGCTTGCAAATGAGCTTTTTGACACTCCCGAAACTCTTATCAGACTTGATATGTCCGAGTTTATGGAGAAACATTCAGTTTCAAGAACCATCGGTTCACCTCCGGGATATGTCGGTTATGATGAAGCAGGTCAGCTTACCGAAAAAGTAAGAAGAAAGCCTTATTCAGTTATCCTTTTTGATGAAATCGAAAAGGCACATCCCGATGTAATGAATATTCTTCTTCAGATTCTTGATGAAGGCAAGACAAGTGATGCACAAGGCAGAACAGTTGACTTCTCAAACACAGTTATCATTATGACTTCCAATGCAGGTTCACAGAACCGTGAAAGTGCAATGGGCTTCGGCAAAAATGATAACGATGTTTCAAAAGATAAGGCAATGAAGGGACTTCGTGAATTCCTCCGTCCCGAATTTATTGGCAGAGTTGATGAAGTTATCGTGTTTAATAAGCTTGACACAGAATCTTACACAAAGATTGCTTCACTTCTTATGTCAGATCTTGTACCCGGTCTCCGTGACAAGGGAATCGCTCTCAATATCGCAGAAAATGTTCCTGCAGTTGTTGCAGAAATGGCAGTCGGCGGTGAAAGAGGCGCAAGAGATATCAGAATTGCAATCAGAAAGAATATTGAAGATGCGATTGCAAACATCATCATTGCAAACAGAAATATGAGCATTGATAAAATCAATGTCACAGCAGAAGACGGAAAGATTTTCTGCAATAAAGCTTAAGATTAACGGGTACCCCGACGGGTGCCCGTTTTTTTTGCAATAAACCAGAATTTGTCGACATCTTTACACGACAAATTAAACCTGACACTTTAGAAATCACCATAGCAGAAGTTCCGAAATTTTCCGCAAATTTTTTTACAATTGACATTACATTGAAAAAGATATATTATAAAATATATATTGCTTGAAATAACAGGAGATATAGTTATGGCTATTTTTAAGTGTAAAATGTGCGGCGGCGACCTTGACATAGCAGAAGAAGTCAAGGTAGTTGAATGTGAATATTGCGGCACAAAACAGACGGTGCCGAATCCTGATAATGAAAAGAAAGTCAATCTTTTTAACCGTGCAAACAGACTCCGTATGGCAAGTGAGTTTGATAAGTCTGCAAGTATCTATGAAAGCATAATTGCAGAATTTCCTGAAGAATCAGAAGCCTATTGGGGACTCTGCCTTTGTAATTACGGTATTGAATATGTTGACGATCCCGCAACCGCAAAGAAAATACCTACCTGTCACAGAGCATCATTTGAAAGTCTTCAGAAGGATGAGAATTTTGAGCTTGCTCTTGAATATGCAGATGTTGTGGCACAGAAGATATATCGTGACGAAGCAAGAGAAATTGACCGCATTATGCAGGAGATTCTTGCTGTCAGTAAAAATGAAAAGCCTTATGACGTTTTTATCTGCTACAAGGAAACAGACGAAAACGGTCAAAGAACCGTTGACAGCGTTCTTGCCTATGATATTTATGACGCACTCACGGCAAAAGGCTTCAACGTATTTTTCTCAAGAGTATCACTTGAAGATAAGCTCGGCAGACAGTATGAGCCTTACATATTTGCGGCTCTCAACAGTGCAAAGGTTATGCTTTCTGTAGGCACAAAATTTGAGTATTTCCACTCTGTATGGGTAAAGAATGAGTGGTCAAGATTCTTAAAACTTATGGCAAAGGATAAATCAAAGGTGCTTATCCCTTGCTTCAGGGATATTGATGCTTACGATATGCCGGAGGAATTCAAAGCTCTTCAGGCGCAGGATTTAGGCAAGCTCGGTGCCGTGCAGGATATTGTGAGAGGTATTGAGAAGATTATTCCTAGAAAAGATAAAAACAATTCAATAGGAGTTGACGGCTCAGGCACTGAGTTGAATATTCAGGCTCTTGTCAAAAGAGCGTATATGTTCATTTATGATTCCGATTGGAAAAATGCCGATAAATACTGCGAAAAAGTGCTTGATATTAACCCCGAAAATGCTGAGGTATATCTTGCCAAACTTCTTATTGAATATAAAATCACTGAAAAGGAAAGTCTCAGAAACTTAAAGAAATCTTTTGAGAACTCAAACAATTTCAAAAAGCTTAAGCTTTTTGCCGATGCATCACTTGTTGAAGAGCTTTCGGAATATAATAACTATATTAATGAGAAAAGTTATAATGACAAAAACACTGCGCTTTATAACGACGCGGTAAAAAAGATGAACTCTGCAAGAACTCAGATTCAGTTCAACGATGCGGCGAAAATATTCAATCAACTTTCAGGCTGGAAAGATGCATCAAAGCTTGCCGAGGAATGTATGAAAAAGGCTGAAGTTGCAAGAAAAGATAATATTTATGAAACTGCTTCACGAGCTATGTTAAGTGATGATGTGACTCAGATTGAATCTGCAAAAAAGGCTTTTGAGTCAATATCCGGCTGGCGTGATGCAGACGAAAAAGCAGCACAGTGTGATTCATTGAAAAAAAGTGCAAAAGTATCTAATCTTGTCAAAAAAATAGTGATGATTCCTGTTGCACTTATTGTGATTGTTGTTGCGATAGTTGGTATTAATGCCATAGTGAAAAATACTAAAGCTCCTGAAGTTTCAGCTACTCCCGTATCGCCCGCAAGCACTGTGGCGACAACCGCAAACGGATATACACCGGGTGATTCAACGACTGGCTCAAATGATTTTACCGACAGTGCAAATGTTGTAACAACTGCGCCTTCTTCGGAAGTGAAAATAGTAGACATTAAATCTGCTAAGGTCGGTGACCATGTGTATTTTGGCTCATATGAACAAGACAATAATACTTCAAACGGTAAAGAAGACATTGAATGGATTGTTCTTGAAGTGAAAGACGGTAAATCATTGTTAATCAGCAGGTATGCTCTTGATTGCAAAGAATACGGTAACGAGATTACTGCTGTAACATGGGAGACCTGTAAACTTCGCGAATGGCTCAATAATGATTTTATAAATACTGCTTTTTCTGCTGATGGAAAAGCTATGATTCCTGCTGTTACGGTAACGGCAGATAAAAATCCTGATTACAGTACAAATCCCGGTAATGCAACGCAGGATCAGGTATTTTTGCTCAGCATTACGGAAGCTAATAAATACTTCAGCTCCAATAGCGAAAAACAGTGTGAGGCTACGGAGTATGCAGTTTCTAACGGAGCGTATGTTAATAGTAATAACGGCAACTGCTGGTGGTGGCTGCGGTCGCCCGGCGCACGTCAGAATCATGTCGCCAGAGTCAACTATGACGGCGATATATACAGTGATGGCAATGGTATCGGCTACATTTATGGTGCCGTCCGCCCGGCATTATGGGTTGATCTGAACGGTTAAGTGTATCTAAAAAACAACTGAATTTATTTGCCAATTAAAAGTCGTTCGCAGATGCGGGCGGCTTTTTTTAATTCGTAATGCGTAATTCGTAATTAATAATTAATGTAGGGAGCGATGACCACATCGCTCCGCAAAGTTTGATGACGGCTTGGAACGGAACGATGTGGGCATCGTTCCCTACTGACCAAGTCATTGAAACAACTCGATAAATTATTGTTCCCTTGACACACTTCTCGATTTAGTGTAAAATATATAAAGATAATTAATCAGGGAGTGAATTTTTATGAATTCCGATAAAAAATATATTCTTTCTCTTGATCAGGGTACCACAAGTTCAAGAGCAATTCTTTTTGATAAACAAGGGCAGATAAAATCAAAGGCTCAGTTTGAGTTTACTCAGATTTATCCCAAGCCGGGCTGGGTTGAACACGACCCTCTTGAAATTCTCAGAACAGAATACAGAGCAATTGCAGATGCTCTTATCGTGGGCGGTGTTGAGGCAAGAGAAATTGCCGCAATCGGTATCACAAATCAGCGTGAAACAACAGTTCTGTGGGATAAAACAACGGGTGAACCTGTTTATAATGCCGTTGTGTGGCAGTGCAGAAGAACTGCAGATATGGCAAAACGCATCAATGAAGATGACGAACTCCGTGAATACATAAAAGAGCATACAGGTCTTGTTGTTGATGCTTATTTCTCCGCAACAAAAATCAAATGGATTCTTGATAACTGTGAAAAGGCTAGGGAAGTTGCATCAAAGGGCAACCTTCTTTTCGGCACAATCGAAACATGGCTTATCTGGAAACTTACAGGCGGCAAAGTTCACGTAACAGACTATTCAAATGCCTGGAGAACAATGCTTTTTGATGTTGACAAGCTCTGTTGGGATGAATACCTCTGTGAAAGCCTTGGTATTCCCGTTGAAATTCTCCCTGAAGTTGTTCCCTCAAGTCAGGTTTACGGTGAAGTTGCATCCGGCATCCCCGGTCTTGAATCTCTTGCAGGTATTCCCATTTCAGGTGCTATCGGTGACCAGCAGGCGGAACTTTTCGGTCAGGCTTGCTTCCGTCCCGGTCAGGCAAAGAATACTTACGGCACAGGTTGTTTCCTTCTTATGAATACCGGTGGTAAGCGTGTAAAATCAGAGAATAATCTTCTCACAGGTATTGCATGGGGTATCGACGGCAGAGTAGAGTATTGTATTGAAGGTTCTGCATTCAACGCAGGTTCTGTTATCCAGTGGCTCCGTGATGAACTCAGGATGATCAAATCTGCTCCCGAGTGCGACAGACTTGCAGAAAGTGTTCCCGACTCAAACGGAATCTACTTTGTGCCTGCATTCACAGGTCTCGGTGCTCCTTACTGGGACGCATACGCAAGAGGTACAATTGTCGGCATCACAAGAGGCGCAAATCAGCAGCACTTTGCAAGAGCCGTTCTTGAGAGTATTGCATTCCAGATGACAGACCTTCTTGAAGCTATGAAAGCTGACTCAGATATTGATCTTACAGAACTTCGTGTTGACGGTGGTGCAAGCGTAAGTGATATTATGATGCAGATTCAGGCGAATATGATAGGCACAACAGTTAATCGTCCTAAAGTTGTTGAAACAACAGCTCTTGGTGCGGCATACTGTGCAGGTCTTGCGGTAGGTTTCTGGTCAGGCAGAGCCGAAATTGAAAAAATCAGAGAAGTTTCTCACGAATTCGTGCCTCAGCTTCGCAAGGAAGAAAGAGACATAATCTATGCAGGCTGGAAAAAAGCCGTAAAACGTTCAATGAACTGGTCAGAAGAATAAAAAATGAGAGCTGTGAACACCGTGATGTTTACAGCTCAATTTTGTTGGTTTTTTTATTCTTTTGTGATGATTTTATAGAAATGGATAATGTTCATATCCTCTTCCATATCAAGACCGTGAGAGCCGCAGTCTCCGTCAATATCGTGGCAGCCGTGGTCAGGCATAAATCCGCAGAAAACATCGTGATTTTTCCATTCGTTTGTGATATTCTCAACAAGTTCTGAATAAAAATCTATATTGTGTCTGAGTGCAGTTATTGCTTCAGGAGCTTCTGTGCCTGTCTTGTGCATTGTACCATCGTAATTGCCGTTGTATATAACAATCAGGTCATAGCAGTCTTCTTTAATCAGCTCAAGAGCTTTTGTGTTGACATCTTCAACAGAGTCATAGATGAAATAATCCATTTCTCTCTCGAGGAAAATCATTGAAATGCTGTCACGTGATGTTGAAACGATTGCACACTTTTTACCTGCTTTGATAAAATGGTCAAAAAGAGTTTCTGTTTTAAGAACGGGCTTTTCATATTTTTTAATGCCATGAATGTCAGGCATAACACCTGTATACATTGATGCAAAACATACCGGAGTTACGCTTGGCATAACAGAAAGCATCGGAATCGCAAGGTCAGATGCAGCAGCCGCATCTGCAAACATCTCTGTGTATTTCTGATAAAGCCAGAGAGCCACTGCGTCAGGATTATAAAGTACGGCTCTGTCAATGTTTCTTCCGCAAAGCTTTTTTTCTGCCAGTTTTGTTATAAGACTGTTTGAATCTGCAAAATCTTTGTAAGGCTCAAGACCAAATAGCTTACAGACAGTTGCAGGGACACTTGTTATACATATTGAATTATAAATATCGGACATATTGCGTTACCTCTTTTCATTTTCTTGATTTTAACACTAAATAAACCGTTTTTCAATATATTAGACAAAATTTTCACTTTAACTTTGTGAAGTTTGAAACCGATAAATCGTTGATTTTTATAATTTGATATGTTAAAATTATAACAAATTATTTTTTTAATTATATAAGAAATTTATAATTGTTTCTCAATTATATTGGAGGTCTTTATTATGGCAAGAGTATTCAATTTCTCAGCAGGTCCCTCAATGCTTCCCGAGGAAGTGCTGAAAAAAGCAGCAGAGGAGATGCTGGATTATCAGGGCAGGGGACAGTCTGTTATGGAAATGTCTCACCGCTCAAAAGTTTTTGATGCTATCATTAAGGACACCGAAAAGCTTTTCAGAGAACTTTACAATATCCCCGAAAACTATAAGGTGCTTTTCCTTCAGGGTGGCGCATCAACTCAGTTTGCAGCAATTCCCCTCAACTTTATGAACGGGTCAGGAAAAGCAGATTTCATCATCACAGGTCAGTGGGCAAAGAAAGCTTATCAGGAAGCTGCTAAGTACGGCAACGCAAGAGCTGTTGCTTCATCTGCAGACAAAACTTTCTCATACATTCCCAAGACAACAAAGGCAGACTTCGATCCCGAAGCTGACTACGTATATATCTGTATGAACAATACAATTTACGGCACAATCTTCAAGGAGATTCCCGATGTTGGTGATATTCCTCTTATCGCTGACGTTTCATCATGTTTCCTTTCAGAGCCTCTTGATATCAGCAAGTTTGCTATGGTTTACGGCGGTGCTCAGAAGAACGTAGCTCCCGCAGGTGTTACAATCTGTATTATTCGTGAAGATATGCTCGGCAAGGCAAGAGATATCACACCCACAATGCTCAACTATCAGACAATGGCTGATAACGATTCTCTTTACAATACACCTCCTTGCTGGAACATTTACATCACAAAGCTTGTTCTTGAATGGATAAAGGATATGGGCGGTCTTGAAGCTATGCAGGCGGTAAATGTAAAGAAGGCTAAGATTCTTTACGACTTCCTCGATAATTCAAAGATGTTCAAGGGTACAGTTGTTCCTGAAGATCGTTCACTTATGAACGTTCCCTTCGTTACAGACAGTGAAGAACTCAACGCAAAGTTCATCAAGGAAGCTACTGAAAACGGCTTTGTTAACCTCAAGGGTCATCGTTCAGTCGGTGGTATGAGAGCTTCTATCTACAACGCAATGCCCGTTGAAGGTGTTGAAAAGCTCGTAGCATTCATGGCTAAGTTCGAAGAGGAGAATGCATAATTATGTTTAATATTCTTACACTCAATAAAATTTCAGCAACAGGTCTCTCAAATTTTGATGCTGCAAAGTATGCTTGTGCAGACGATTTTGCTGCTCCCGATGCAGTAATCGTTCGTTCTGCTTCAATGCACGAAATGGAAATCCCCGCATCAGTTCTTGCAATCGCAAGAGCAGGTGCAGGTTACAATAACATTCCTGTTGACGCTTGCACAGAAAAGGGTATCTGCGTATTCAATACTCCCGGTGCAAACGCAAACGCTGTTAAGGAACTTGTTATCTGCGGTCTTCTTCTTGCTTCAAGAAGAGTTGTACCATCAATCGACTGGTGCAGAACACTCAAGGGTGAA
>JAZUCO010000050.1:0-46786 GCA_045639185.1 Acutalibacteraceae bacterium | reverse complement strand
CATTATGATCGCTGCATCAGTTGTCAAAGAAAAAGGCACAGTTTCATTCGGTTGTATGTGCGGTAAGGGTGCTATCGCTAAGGGTGCTCACGCAGGTAACATCGTAAGAGAAATTGCAAAGATTGCAGGCGGCTCAGGCGGGGGCAAGCCCGACAGCGCAATGGCAGGCGGCAAGGATATCACAAAGGTATCAGAAGCTGTTGAAAAGTCAGCAGAAATCGCATCATCTTTCCTTAAATAAGAGGTGACAAAAATGAACGATTGTCTTTTTTGTAAAATTGTAAAGGGTGAAATCCCCTCATCAAAAGTTTATGAAGACGAAACAGTTTATGCCTTCAACGACATCGCTCCCGAAGCACCTGTACACGTTCTCATAATCCCCAAAGAACATATCGCTTCTGCGGCAGAAATCAATGCAGACAATTCAAAGGTTGTGGCTCACATTTTTGAAGTTGCAGCAAAGATTGCAGAAGAAAAGGGACTCTCTGACGGTTTCAGAATTGTGACAAACTGTGGCGACAGCGCAGGTCAGACTGTAAAACACCTTCATTTCCATATGCTCGCAGGCAGAGATATGACATGGCCTCCCGGCTAAACAAAAACAACAGACCGCAGAAGTTTTTCTTTTGCGGTCTTAAAATTATCCTTTAAGGAGGTGAAAAAAATGGCAAGACCTTTCATCATAATCGCCTCTGTGATTTTCGGAATGCTTATGCTTCTCACATTCATTCCCCTTTCGCATCTGCCTGCAATAATCATTGTTTCGGCAATACTGACTCTTGTTTTTCTCATTCTCGGAATCAGATTCAGCGTACTCCGAATTCAGTTTTTTATTTTTCTTGCCGTTTTTCTTGCCTCTTTATCATTCTCGGTAAAAACAAATCTCAGCTATCTCCCTGCAACAGAAGTTGCAACATCAGAAAAAGCAATCGTCACGGGAATTGTGACAGATGTTTCACACTACAAAGATTCTTATTACTACACGCTTAGAGATATTGTCATAAACCACGGCAAAGCAACAAACCACAAAATAAGAATCACGTACCAAGAGCCTCTGAATGTAAAAATCGACGATGCAATGTGTTTTTCCGTGAACGGCATAAAACTGAGAACATCCGATGAAGCATTTTTTATGCCCGATGAAGACGGTGTTTTTCTAAATGCTTTCAGCGAAAGTGACCCTCTTATTTACAAAGCACAATCTCACACAATAAAATATTATCTCTCGGAACTCAGACTCAGTATCAGGTATAAAATCAACAATGCCACAGATGAAAACTGTTCAGGTGCAATAAATGCAATGCTCACGGGTGACAAAACATTACTAAATGAAGACACACAACGTTCTTTCAGTCATTCGGGCATATCACATCTGTTTGCGGTATCGGGTTTTCATCTGTCTTTGTGGACGGCACTCATTTTCGTTTTGTTTGACCGTATGAGCAGAAAAATGCAGATAATCGGCAACATACTTGCAACGGTGTTTGTTCTCTTCTTTATGGCACTCACGGGTTTTACTCCGTCTGTTGTGCGGGCGGGAATAATGCTTTTTGTCTACATTGTCGGGAAACTTCTGAAACACAAAGCCGATTCTATGAATTCGCTGTTTGTTGCGCTGACAATCATTCTTCTCATTAACCCCTATTGTGCCACAAGCACTTCCCTGCTGATGTCATTTCTTGCAACATTCGGAATCATCGCATTCAGCGAAGCCGTAACGGAGCCTGTGACGGGGCTTAAAAAGAAAATCAAAGTAAAATTCATTTACAAAATTATTCTGACTCTTTATTCCGCAGCGGCAATCTCCGTTGTGGCAACGATTTTCACTTCTCCCGTATCCGCCGTACAATTCGAGTATTATTCCGTGCTGTCTCCAATAACAAATCTTCTTTGTCTGCCCGTTGCACAGCTTATTATGCCTCTGAGCACTCTCGGTCTTGCAACATCTTCAATACAGCCCGTCTCAGACTTTTTCTTCTCTGTCTGCAATTTGATTATGAAATATATCATCTTTGTTTCAGACAAAATAAGCTCCGTTTCATTCGCAACCGTGAATGCATACTCTGACACGGTACAGATTGTGCTTGTGGTGATACTTCTCATTTTACTTCTGCTGACAGCAATTTTTGAAAGCAAAACAAAAATTCTCAGAGTGATTGCTGTCTGCTCCCTTGCACTTTTTACGGCAGTTTCTTCCGCAATACTGCTGTATGAGAGAAATTCTGTCACTTTTTATGTTGCGCCCGTAAGCAACGGCTCAGCAGTTGTGTGCAACATACACGGCAAAAAGATGCTTCTCGGCTGCGGAGGACCCGAATACAAAGAATATCAGCTCACAAACATAATCGATATGGTCACTTACAAAGATATGGATCTTCTGCTGATTCCGAGCAATACAAAAACAGAATCGGGTTATACGGCAAATCTTCTCTCACAATACTCTTTCGGCAAAATTGCCGTCTGTGAAGATTTTTATCCGGAAAATGTCAGTTTCGAAAATGAAGATGTTTATGAGGGTAATATGCTCAAGATAACGATTGACGAAAACTCAGTTTTGGTGTATATTAATACTGATACATTCTGCGGAGCACATATTGAATCAGACAATTTCAGATGCACGATGATTTTTAAGGCAGATTCTGACTTTTCTCAGGTGCCCGACAGCTGGAAAGAGGGCAATCTTCTTATCACAAGAGATAATTCACCCGATGAATCTCTGAATTTCGGTCACACCGTAATTTCAGCATATTCTTATGACGCTGAAGAATCTGATTCAACTTATCTGACTTCAGATTCAGGCAGAATAATTTATACTTACAACCAACACACAGGAGCAGAAATAAATGCAGATTACTGATGAAATTTCAATCAAAAAACATATAAGCGCAGGCGCATCCTCGTCACTTTACCTTGTTTACGGTGATGAGAGCTATCTTGCGTCATTTTATGCAAACAATCTTGCATCTTCTGTTGCAGATACATCGGGGATGAGCTTTGACTACTATTATTTTGACTCGGAGACAATAGATTTTCAGTCATTCTATGAAGCAGCGGAATCAATACCCATTATGAGTGATAAAGTCTGCATTTTTGTAAAAGACTTCCCGTTTCTCAAGCTCTCTGCAGATGAAATGAAGCAGTATACAGAGTATTTCAGCACTCTTCCTCCCTCAACAATTGCAATTTTTCTTCTTGCAAACATTGAAGTTGATGTAAAGCAGAATCAGAAATGGAAAACCGTGCTTGATGCTTTTGACAGAAACGGTGTCATCTTCTGCCTTTCAAAAAGAACGGAAAGTCAGGTTGCAGACCTGCTTGTGCGTTCTGCAAGTAAAAGAAATTCTTCAATTTCAAGAGAAACTGCAGAATACTTCATTTCAACAGTCGGCAACGAAATGACTGTGCTTCTCAATGAGTTTGACAAATTATGTGCGTTTTCGGGCGGTAAAGAAATCACCCGAGAAATGATAGATGAAATATCCACAAGAAGTGTTGAGGCTTCAGTTTTTGACCTGACAACGGCAATCAATTCAGGCAGAAGCGACAGAGCCTATGAGATTCTCTCTGAGCTTATAAAAAACAAGACAGAGGCAACTCTCATTATCGGCACACTGGCATTCGGTTATGTTGATATTTACAGAGCAAAAGTTGCAGCAGAAAACAGAATCAACAACCGTGATGTTGTGAATGCATTTGCATCTTACAAAGGCAAAACTTTCAGAATAGACAAAGCAGCCAATGCCGCAAGAAATCTTTCTTTACAGCAGACAAAAAAACTGCTCGGTGCTGTTTCTGAAGCTGATATAAAAATCAAATCATTCTCTGTTGACAACAAAATCGTACTTGAAGAGCTTCTTGCAAAGCTTCTTTATATAGCAGGTGGAAAAAGATGATAAAGCTCTCTAAGGCTGTTATAGTTGAAGGCAAATACGACAAAATCAAGCTCTCAAATTTTATTGATGCCGTTATCATTGAAACAGACGGTTTCAGAATCTTCTCCGACAAAGAGAAAAAGGCATTCATAAAACAGCTTGCTCTCACAAAAGGCATCATAGTTATGACAGACAGCGATTCCGCAGGTTTCAGAATCAGAAATTTCATCAGAAACATTGCCGCAGACGGTGAAGTTATCAATGTTTATATGCCTGATGTTTTCGGCAAGGAAAAACGCAAGACAGAAGCTTCAAAAGAAGGTAAACTCGGTGTTGAAGGTCTTTCAGAAGACACAATCACCGAAGCTCTCAGAAAAGCAGGTGTATTTCACACCACAACGGAAGAAAAAAGAAATACCCGTGAAGTCACCGTAGCAGACCTTTACGAGGACGGTTTTACAGGTAATGATAATTCATCAGAGAAGAAAAAAAAGCTGTTACAGAGCCTTCAGCTGCCCACTAAAATGTCAAACAGTCAGTTACTCAAGCTTATAAACACTTTTATGAGCTATGAAGACTATAAAAAAGCTGTTTCGGCAATTTCTGACAGTTGACAGATACAAAAGCCGAAGTTAAAATATTATCGGAGATGATATTATGACAAGAAAAAAGATTCTCACCATAGGGATAATTCTTATTCTTATAAGCACTCTTCTTATCACGGGCACAGCCGTGGCAAGAAATAAGTTCACTTCCTCTTCAGGTGAAAAAATTTCAAATATAATAAACAGAGTCAGCTATTCTGTTTCTGCAACAGAATTCACATTCTCAGAGCCTGACAAAAACGGTATGCTCGAATGCAGAACTGTTATCAGCATTGAAAAAACCGAACCTGATTTTTACGGCAAACTTCACTCAATCACAATAAGCGGTGCGGAATTCGGCTACACAATGTACACAGCAGGCAAAAACAACGGTGATGCCGCTCTGCCCGAAGAAGTTATGCTTCCCACCGGTGAAAACGGTGTTTATCCCCTTGAGTGGGAACTTACATTCACAGTGCCCTATGAAGACGGAAAAAACACTTATAACCTCACTCTTGATATTGAATATTCAACGGGTGTGAAGACAAATCTTGTGCAGAGATACAACGCATCAATACCCGTCACAATAAATGTTGAATCATAAAAAAATTATCTGTAAAACGTTTGACAAACACAAATCATTGGAGTATAATCAATTCAACAAATTTTTATCCCGAAAGGATATGGTATAAATGGCAAAGTCACTCAGAGAAAATCCCACTGGCATTTTTTCTCTTATGCTTACTCCCTACAATGAAGACAAAACAATTGACTGGGCAACTTATGAAGAATACTGCGACTGGCAGGTAGCTCAGGGTGTTGAACATCTTTTTGCAGTATGCGGCAGCTCAGAAATGACAGCTCTTACTCTTGATGAAAGAATTCAGCTCGCAACAGTTACAGCAAAACACAAGGGCGACACAACAATCGTTGCATCTGCAAACATTGAACCCTCATGGTTTGCTCAGGTAGAAGAAGTCAAGAGAATGTCTCAGACAGGCGTTGACGGTATCGTTTTCACAACAAAGGGCTTCGGCGGCGAATTCAACGAAGACAGACTTGTTAACTATATCGGTGAACTCTGTCAGTACACAGACCTTCCCGTATTTATGTATGAATTCCCCGGTTTCCAGCCTCACCTCATTTCAGGTGAAGTTTACGGCAAGCTCGTTAAGGAATGCGGAATTATGGGTATCAAGGATACAACATGTACAATGGAAGGTATCACTCCCAAAATTGAAGCAAAAGGTGACTCTTGCATCATTCAGGCAAATATGCCTTTCCTTTTTGAAGCATACAAGGCAGGCGCAAGAGGTGTTATGGCTACACCCACAGCTTGCGGCGGTGCTTTCTTCCAGAGATTCCACGAAGCATTTATGAGCGGTGATATGGCTCTCGCAGAGCAGAGATACAACGAAATCACTCTTCTCGACTGCGCTATCGACTCAGGCTTCAACGTATCTGCAAAGTATCTTGTTCAGCTTCAGGGTGTCAAGAACTTCAGACCTATCAACAGATACGATGTTAAACTCTCAGCAGGCAGACTCCAGTCACTCAAGTCTTTCCACAACTGGGCTGTTGCAAACGACCTTATGAAGTAATTCATAAAAACATAAAAATTTCAGGAGCAGCAATGCTCCTGTTTTTTTATGAGTAGGTCTTTATTTAGAATGAATGTAATATATATAATATTTTATTTTGCGTGTGCGTGCGCGTATCTCTCACTCTCTCAATATCTCATTATCTTCATTATCTCATTATCTTAGTGATGTTAGTCAGATGTTAAGCTTATGTTAAGTATCGGTTAGCTCGTGGTTAGCATTTGGTTACCGATTGTTGCCCTTTTGTTACCCTCTTGTTGCGCTCTTGCCTTAAAAAACTTCGTAATACAGCGGAATATCAGGTGCTATTTATCAGGTTATCTCATTGGATAATTTTTTTACAAAACATATTTTTTTAATTCTGAAAATATGTTTTCAGGTATATTTTCAGGAAAAATGATATGTTAGATTTTTATTAATTTCTGCAAAAAAAACGGACAACCTGTCGGCTGTCCGTAAATATTAATTTTCCGTTCTTTTCTTGAAATATTTCCTCATAAAAATCAGCAGACCGATGCCGAGAACGGGGAAAAGTGATGCCACGAGCATACCCGTTTTCATACCTATCTGTTCGGGTGTCATGGAGAGTGAACCGCTCAGATTTATTGCCCATTCGCTGACGGTCACTTTGTCAACAACAACGCCCAGAAGCTGCGGTGCAACGGATGCTCCGAAATCTCCGCCTGCCGCCATAAGTGCATATGCGGCAACACCGGGAGCCGGGAATTTTTCCTCCATAAGAATAAGTGTACCGGGCCAGAGCATTGCTGTGCAGAGTCCTGTAAAAATACATGCAATCATTGCAACAATGACATTCTGTGAAAAGCCTGATACAAGATAACAACCTGCCGCGCAAATCATACTTACAAGCAGAACATTTGAAATATTCTTGCCGTACTTTGCATAGAGTGTTCTGCCGAGTCCGAGAAGGATTCCGAAAAGCGCCATACCTGCCACATCACCGACAACTTTGGGAATGTTAAGGGCATTTTCCATATAACTCGAAATCCAGTTTGTCATTGAGTTTTCTGCGGCTGAACCGAGGAAAATACACATAACGCAAAGGAACATTCCTTTGTGTTTTTTCTTTTTTCCGTCTTTTCCGCTGTTATGCATATCAACATCAGGCATAGGTGATGTGCAGAAAAGGATGAAAGAAATTATCGGCAGAGATGCCCAGAAAAATGTAAGATACACCCAGTTCTCGGTGCCGAAAACTCTCAGAAACACTGTACTGAGAACAACAACAATCACAACACCGTAAGCATAAAGAGAGTGCAGTCGGCTCATATCACGATCGGGATTGTCCGAGGGAATTGCGGCCACAACGGGACTCAGAAGCACTTCACTCAGACCTGCAGAAACAGAAAAGATAACAGTACCGACAACAAGCCCTGCATAGGCATAATCAGGGAAAAACATCGGTACAAAGGCATAGATGAACATTCCGATGCTTGTCAGCAGAGGCATCACCCTGACAGTCAGTTTAATATTGAAATATTTTGTGAAAAATGTAAAAATCAGGTCGATTAAAAGCTGTGTGCTGAAATTTATCAGGACAAGAGTTCCCAGCAGTGTGTATGAAATGCCGTATGTTTCACGGAATGTGACGAAAAGAAGAGGCGGCAAAGAAAAAATCGAAGCCATCGCCACATATGTAAAATAACAGGCATTGCGTGTGCGTTTATAATTAACCATAAATCAGTCTCCGTGCATTTTTTTCAATTATACAATGATACAAATAAAAAGTAAATAAAATATTTGATTTTAATTATTCCTTTTTTCGGTGTTTTCACTATTGCCATTATAATGTTATATATAGTATTATATATAGGTAGAAAAAGATAAAGAGGGTATAATTTTGAGTTTAAGAAATATAGCTATTATTGCTCACGTTGACCACGGTAAAACAACTCTTGTTGACCAGATGCTTCATCAGAGCGGTACATTCAGAGCAAATGAACAGGTCGCAGAGCGCGTTATGGACTCCAACGACCTTGAAAAAGAAAGAGGAATCACAATCCTTTCAAAAAATACATCCGTTCATTACAACGGAGTTAAAATCAATATTATCGACACTCCGGGCCACGCAGACTTCGGTGGTGAAGTTGAACGTATCATGATGATGGTTGACGGTGTGCTTCTTCTCGTTGACGCATTTGAAGGCTGTATGCCCCAGACAAGATTCGTTCTTTCAAAGGCTCTTGCCCTCGGCAAAAAGCCTGTTGTTGTTATCAACAAGATTGACCGTCCCGGTGCAAGACCTGCAGAAGTTGTTGACGAAGTTCTTGACCTCTTCATTGAACTCGGTGCAGACGACGACCAGATCGAATTCCCCGTTGTTTACGCATCAGGCAGAGACGGTTATTCCGGACTTTCTCCCGATGTCCGTGAAGGCGATATGCAGCCTCTTCTTCAGGCTATCATTGATAATATCGACGCTCCCGGCGGTGACCCCGAACAGCCTTTACAGCTCCTTTTCTCTTCACTCGACTATGACGATTACGTAGGCAGAATCGGTGTCGGCAAAGTTGAAAGAGGTTCTGTAAAAATGGGTCAGAATGTTGTTATCTGCAAGCAGGACGGCACAACTCAGAACGTTAAAGTTTCAAGACTTTATCAGTTTGAAGGTCTCAGAAGAGCAGAAGTTGACTCAGCAAAAGCAGGTGACATTGTTGCTGTTTCAGGTATTGAAGGACTCAACATCGGTGAAACAATCTGCTCGGCAGACTGCGTCGATCCCCTCCCCTTCGTAAAAATTGATGAACCCACAATTTCAATGAACTTTATGGTTAACGACAGCCCCTTTGCAGGTCAGGAAGGTAAATTTGTTACTTCAAGAAATATCCGTGCAAGACTTTTCAAAGAAGTTGAAACAAACGTAAGTATGAGAGTTGAAGAAACAGAAACAACTGACTCATTCAAAGTTTCAGGCAGAGGCGAGCTTCACCTTTCAATCCTTATCGAAACAATGAGAAGACAGGGTTATGAATTTGCTGTTTCACGTCCCAAGGTTATCCTCAAAAAGGGTGAAAACGGTGAAACACTCGAACCCATTGAACTTCTTATCGTTGAAGTGCCTGATTCCTATGTTGGTGCAGTTATGGAGAAAATCGGTTCACGTAAAGGTGAGCTTGAAGATATGAGCATCCGTGACGGCGGCACAACACACCTTGAATTCAGAATCCCCGCAAGAGGTCTTATCGGTTACAGAAGTGAGTTCCTTACAGACACAAACGGATATGGTGTTATGAACAACCTTTTCGCAGGTTACGAGCCTTACAAGGGTGACATTCAGACACGTGACAGAGGTTCTATCGTTGTTCACGAAACAGGTGAAAGCACAGCTTACGGTCTTTTCAACACTCAGGACAGAGGCAGACTTTTCATCGGCCCCGGTGTTCCCGTATACGAAGGTATGATCTGCGGTGAATGCGCAAAGAATGAAGATATCGTTTGTAACGTATGCAAGAAAAAGCAGATGACAAACACTCGTGCTTCAGGTTCAGACGATGCACTCAGACTCGTTCCCCACTCAACACTCAGCCTTGAGCAGAGTATGGAATTCTTAAGCGATGACGAAATCCTCGAAGTTACACCCAAGAGCCTCAGACTCAGAAAGAAAGTTCTTTCAAAAGAACTCCGTATGAAACAGCAGTTCAGAGGAAAAAAATAAAAGCATAAAAATTAAGAGCACTACCGAAGTAGTGCTCATTTTTATATACATCAATTTTTTGACAGCGCAATAAGTTTTAATAATTTATTATTTCTGTCGTTGAGTTCAATAAGTTCACCGAATCCGTAAAGAAGAAAAGCGCTTAACCAAGAAAGCAAAATGCCAAGCACGATAATCGCAATTCCTGCAGCAAGCAATATACCGATTTCAAGTTCAATCGCGAAAGCAATAACAATAATACCGCCAATTACAGATATTACCATACCCAACAAACTACTGATTTTTGCCAAAAGTTTAATCTTGAAACCAATTTTGTCAAACATATTTATCCTCCTTAAAGACAATTAATCAGATCTCTTTTTCTTTTATCATACTCTTCTTTTGTGATATTTCCGCATTCATATAATTGATTGAGTGTTTCCATATCACTTAATACATAGTCTGAATTTTTATTATTCTTGTTTGATTTTTTTATTATAAAAACGATAATACATACAATACCGACAACTGCAAGAAGAAGAATAAGCGGTAAAGGATTACTTTGTGATGTTGCAACAGCAGAATCAAGAATAATATTACACATTTTATATCACCTCTCAGCAAAAGTATACTCTATCTTCTAGTGTTTGTCAATGTTCATAATATGAGTAACCTTTAATATTTCCGGTGATAAAAATGAACTACTTTGACCGTCTTATAAATATGCGTATTAATAAAGACCTGACACAAAAAGACTTAACAAATCTCAACAAGGATATGATCATATTGAAAAAAGAAGAGCAAAGTTATCTATTGAGGACGTTATGACACTTTGTGAATTTTATAATGTAAATTCTTGTTATTTTCTCGGTTATGAAAAAACATAATTGAATTATAAAAAAATGAGCACAGCCAAAACTGTGCTCATTTTTTATTTACTGATTAAAAAACAGATTCTTTATGTAATTGACAAGTTTAAGAATAATCGTCATAACAAGGGCAAAAACGTTGTTGCTTGCAACTGATTCTTCAGTTGTGTTTGTAAGAACACCGCTGTAATTGTCTGTAACGCTGAATCCTTCTGTTTTTGTCTTTGTCTTGAGATAATTGTCACTCTCAATATAAGTTGCTGTAATGGTGCCGTATTCGACTGCTGCAGTATCAACTGTAAGAGTCATCTTTTCACCGGGAAGGAGTGTAACGGGCACTGCGATATCAGCTTTGCCGTCAACATATTCAAAAGTCACGCTTTCAATAAGCATTGAGTTTTCTTTTGAAACGTTTTCAATTACAAGCTGACCTTTGCCGCCGAGAACTTCATACATACTGTTTGTTGATGAGAAGTACATATAAAGGTCGCTGTTACTGTCATTACTCTGCATAAACTGAGGGAACTTTGCACTGCTCCAAGCATCTTTGATTGAGTCTGTATAGAAAAGTGCTTCAAGAAGCTCAAGTGAATTGGGAGCTGTTTCAATCATACCGTGCCAGAGACCGTCAATAACCCATGTTCTTTCGGGAATGTAACCGCAGGAAAGGTCAACTGTTCTGTCAGGAGAAATGCAGTTTTTACCGTTATCAACCTGCTGTACATAATCATCTGCAAAAGGTGTGCCGTCTGTTGAACAGTAAGCACCGCAGGATGTTGAAAGGTCAACAATACCGTCTGAAAGAGTCTTTGTTGCAGTTACAAGGTCAATACCTGTGTGAGAGATGATTGAAATTTCAATTCCGCATTCCGCAGCGTATTCAAAAGTACCCTTTACGTCAGCCATATAGCCGTTTCTGACTTTATCTGCCTCTGCAATAAGTACTTCGTTGCCGGGATTTGAGAAATATTCTGCAACTACCCTGTCATACTCTGAAGGAATAATCATTTCGATATATGCAGGTGAATCTTTTGCTATGGGATAAATAATTTCTTTCGCCATAGTATCAAGAGTTACATTCATATCAAATTCAGTAGGAATCTTTGCAAGAAGTGTTACAAGCTCTGAAAGGTCTGTTTCAATATGAAGAATGCCTTCAAGAAGATCAAAAATATTTTCAAAATCAAGAGTGATAACTTCATCTGAAGGAGCAAGAAGGTCAGAAACAAAGTTTGAACCTTCTACGATGGGATTGTCAAAAACAAGGTCTTCAACCTGCTCTTTGTCAGCATATTTATAAACATACTGAGCAACGGGAACACTACCCTGGCTGAGACAGTAAACATCTACTTTATCGTGACCTGTAAACTCAAGCACATCTTCAATATATGCATCAAGCTGGTCTGCAAGTACATCACCTGAAAGACGCCAGTCATACATAAAGTTTAAAACGTGGTCGTCACCGATTCTCTTGCCGATTCTTTCCATATCAAGGAAGTCTGAGCCTGTATATGGCACATACTTGAGTGCATCATTCTTCTTGAAACCCTGAAGACAAGTGTCTTCAACTGCCGAGTAAACGGGACGGAGGTTGTAATATGATGTTCCGTCGGGATTCATTCTGATGGGCTCGATAAGATCACCAAGAAGAGCCTTTACAAAATCAAGAAATGATTCTTTGCTTAATTTGTCGATATTGGCTGTAACAGCACTTGTGATGCAATCTGCATCAAAGGGGAATGCAACCTCTTCTGTGCCGTCATCGTTTATTTTAATAAGTGTTGTGGCACCGAAACCTGATACCATAACCATAGGTGTGTGACCGCAGTCACAACCATCTTCAGCAAAAGCTCCGATAAGACCGATTGAAGAAAATGTCATAAGGAGTGTCAGAAACAGACTTACGATTACTTTAACTGATTTTTTCATTTGTTATCACCTTAAATTGCAAGAGCTTTATTGATAAGTTCAACAGTTTTGTCAACAACAGCTTCGTCGCCGTCCTGAAGGTTAAGGAGAGGTGCTCTGACTCCACCGAGTTCAAGACCTGCTCTCTTGTTGAGAACTGCCTTTGCAACAGCGTACATATTACCCTTACCTGAACACATTGAATAGATAACTTCACAAACGGCATTCTGAAGTGCCTGAGCTCTGTCAAAATCGCCTGCTGCGAGAGCTTCGTCCATCTTAACAAACATTTCGGGCATAACACCGTATGTACCACCGATACCGCCGTCAGCACCGATAAGTCTGCCGCCTACAAACTGTTCATCGGGACCGTTGAAAAGAACAAGGTCTTTGCCGTTGATTTTGCCCTGACGCTTGAACATCTGAATGTCCTGAATAACCATTGAAGAGTTCTTGATACCTACAACTCTGGGATTCTTGAGCATTTCATCAAGGAGAGGCAGAGTAAGTGATGTGCCTGCAAGCTGAGGAATATTGTAAAGGAAGAAATCTGTGTTGGGAGCTGCGTCTGAAATATCGTTCCAGTACTTTGCAATAGCTCTTTCGGGAAGCTTGAAGTAGATGGGAGGAATTGCAGCAATAGCATCAACACCGACTGATTCTGCGTGACGAGCGAGTTCAACGCTGTCCTTTGTGTTGTTACAAGCAACGTGAGCGATGATTACAAGTCTGCCCTTGTTAGCTTCCATAACAGCTTCAAGAGTCTGCTTTCTGTCTTCAACGCTCTGATAGATGCATTCGCCTGATGAACCGCCTACATAAAGACCGTTCATACCCTTTTCTACAAAGAACTCCACAAGTGCTGCTGTTCTTTCTTTTGAAATATTACCGTCATCACCGTAACATGCATAGAATGCGGGGAATATACCCTTATATTTATCCATACTCATTTTAATTAACCTCTTTCTTCAATTTCTTTCATCATTGTGTCAAGCATAATGAGACATCTGGGCACGTGGAAAGGTCCTTTGAAAGTTGAACCGATACAAGCAGGTAATGTAGGCTGACCGTCACGACGGAGATAGCCGTACCATTCACCGCAGGGTGCAGATGCAAAATACTTTTTGCTGTAATCAAGAAGCTGTTCGAAGATATCGAGATACTTCTTGTCGCCTGTGTCCTTATATATCATAAGTGAAGCGATAAGTGCTTCGTTATGAGGCCACCAGAGTTTCATATCGTGTTCATAAGCTTCGGGAGGATTGCCGAGACAATCTATAAAGTAAAGAATACCGCCGTATTCCTTATCCCAACCCTTTTCAAAAGCCATATCGAAAATCTCGATTGCCTTTGCGTGAAGCTCCTTGTCACCTGTCATATTTGCTCTTTCCATAAGGAACCAGCTGCATTCGATATCGTGACCGGGATTGACTACTCTGCCCTCTGTAATGTCAAGACGGGGTGTACCGTCAACAGAAACAGATTCAAGAGTACAACCGAGATCCTTTTTAACGTGATATTTGAAGATATCAGCAACACATTCGTCTGCTCTTGCGTTGTAAAGGTCTGCATTTTCGGGGTCAACACGAAGCATAATAGATGTAACATTGAGAAGAATCATCGGAATACCAAGACCTCTGCCGGTTCTTGTTTCAGGCTCTGTCTTGGGGCCCATTCCCGTGGGATCAGGCATACCGTGATTAAGATTCCAGTACATATCATAAGCATTTCTTGCTCTTTCAAGATGCTCTTTTTCACCTGTGAGTCCGTAATACTCAGCATTTGCGATACAATAAAATGCTTCTGAATAGCAGTATCTTCTCTGACGGAGGGGTTTACCGTCTTCAGTAACCGTGAAATAAAGTCTGCCGGGTGCATTCTTGTTTATACAATATTTTTCAAGGAAATCTATACAGTTTTTTGAAGCTTCAAGCCATTCCTGCTTCACACCGTAAACGTGACAGAGATATGCGAATGTCCAGCCGCATCTTCCCTGCATCCAGACGCTTTTATCTGTGGAAAAAACTTTACCGTCTTTGTCAAGACAAGTATAAACGCCGCCGTGAACTTTATCCATACCGTTCTTAAGCCAGAAATCAGCAACCTGACTGAGTTCTTCGGCAACCCATTTTCTTTCTTCAATAAGATTCATAAGTTTCACCTCGTAAAGTATATTGTATCACAAAGAATTTTTTTTGTAAACAAAAAGCAATGAAATATTTAGCTTATCTGCACAATATTGTCAACTTTTTCAGAGTTTATCCATTTGTGAGAAACGATTATAACACCGTGGTCTTTTGAAATTTCTTTGAGCACATCAAAAAGACGGTTTTCACTTTTTGTATCAACGTTTGTGAAAGCCTCATCAAGCACAATAAACTTCTTATTGTTATACAAAGCTCTTGCCATAAGAATCATCTGAATCTGACCGCCTGAGAGATTTTCAGGATTACTGCAAAAAACAGTATCATATCCGTCGGGAAGACCTGAAAGAAAATCTGCAGCACCGAGCTTTTTCATTATTTCGTCTGCTCTGTTTTTGTCAAAATCCTTTTTGGGATAAGAAATATTCTCAGCTATAGAGCAATCAAACAGCGTTGCTTCCTGAGTGATTACAGAAAATCTGTCTCTGTAATTTTTTATATTGATTTCCGTCACGGGGATACCGTTAAGTGTCACAACACCTTTCTGCGGAGTGTAAAAACCGAGCATAAGCTTGAGAAGTGTTGTTTTTCCCACACCGGTTACCCCCACAAGTGTTGTTATACCTTTGCTTTCAAGAGTAAGAGAAAAGTCCTCAAAAACATCTGATGGTGAAAGCGGATATCTGTAGCTGATATTTTCAAAACATATCTGCTGACGAGGAAAATTTTTATTAACTTTTTTATTGCCTGATGCTTCATTCTTTGCAGCTATAAAGGCAAAGAATTTATCTGCCGTTGAAAGTACAGCACTGAAAGCTCCGCCTATACCCGTCATCTGAGTCAGAGGTGTTACAATTCTTTTGATGAAAATTACAACTGAAATGAGAAGACCTGCAGAAATATCACCGTTTATAATTCTGACAGCACCGAAAATTATAATTGCAACAGTTGCTGCCGACACAAAAAATTCACCCGTCGCTGATCCGATTCCCCCAAGGAATCTTGCAGAGCGGATTTTTTTTGCAACAGATTTTTCATCAGCCTCAACAGCATTCAGAAGCTTTGTGGCAACCCCTGAATGTTTAAGTGTTATAAGATTTTCTGCAATCTCTGTGTAATCTGTTGTATTCTGAGTTTTGCTTCCATTGTCTTTTCCGCTGAAGAAAGGCAAAAGAACCGAAAACAGAATCTGAAACAGCACAGCGGCAACGGCAATTGCACCGAAAATCACATCAATTGTGAAAATGTAATACAGAATCATCACAACAAGAATCACAGAAGTCAGACTCTGTGAAATAAAAGAACTGATGTGCTGATTGAGTTCATCAATAACAGATGTAAAAATGTTATTTACTTCATTTTTAGATCTTATGTCCACATATGAAACTTCAATTTTACCGAGTTTGCCGAAAGCTTTGCTTCTGAGAGATTCACAATATTTTGATGAAATTTCAATTGCAATCACACTCTGTAAAACTGTCATCAGTGTATTAACAATTACCGCTGCAGCGAGACTGAGCAATGTTTTCATAATGACCTGAGAGTCAAAATCAGCAACACCCTTGATTGCTGAGGCAATTATTGCAGAAACAAAAATATCAATAATTTCACCCAGATAAACGGGAATTTTTACAAAAGCAACAGAACCGATTACCGCACAGACAAAAACAGCTATCATAAAATATGAGCGATAACCGAAATCAGTCAGAAATCTTTTCGCCGATGCCTTATTTATGCCGGCATCAGCTTTTTTCTGCATATCAAGGTGCATCATAAATGATGAATTCTGTGCAGCCATCTGTTTTCTCCTTTCGTCTGATTAAAAATGCAGATTTACCGTTTTGTCAACTTCCAACCCCTCTGCATTGTTTGAAATAACAAACACAACTGCTTCTTTTTTAAGCTCATTTATTTCACGGTAAATTTCTGCTCGCATTTCTTTATTAACGGCATTAAGGCAGTCATCAAAAATATATACCTGAGCTTTTTTTGCCATTACGCAAGCCAGATTCAGTCTTGTTCGCTGACCACCGCTGTATTTTTCACCGCCGTTTTTAAGAAATATTTCAAGTGCCCCCTGATGCGACGGCATAAAGTCGCAATGCGCCTTTTTCAAAGCCTCAAGCATAACCGCATCATCGTCAGCGGCACCGTATAAAATCATATTTCTTCTGAGAGTGTCAGAAAACAGTGTGGGAGTGCTTTTCATTACAGAAAAATACTTTGCACCGTATTCATCATCAAATTCTGTTATATCTGAACCGTTAAGAAGAATTTTTCCCGAGAAAGGCTCAAACTCTCTCATCATAGCATCTGCAAGCAATGTTTTGCCCGTACCCGTTTCACCTGTAATGAGAACAAGCTGACCTTTTCTTGCGCTGAAGCTTATTTCAGCGGAATTTTCAAAAAGTCTGACTTCAGAGAAAGAAATCTCTTCTGCACTGTCGGGACATACTCTTCTTTCGTAATTATTTTCAATGTTAACCTTATATTCTATAATTGTGTCAACTTTTTTGAGTGAAATAACTGCTCTCGGTATAAAAACAATTATTGCACCAACCATCATAAATGAAGACACAACAAGGAAGCTGTACTGCAGGTCTGTAACGATATATCGCATGGGAAGACCTGATGTAAGCATTGCTTCACCGCCCAGGACAATTGCCACAGCGGTCATAATATTCATCAGCAGTCCTGCAAAACTCAGGGCGCTGATAACAAGCTTCATAACAAAGCTTTCATCTTTTCTTATTAAAGCAGTGATCGCATCTGCTCGTTTGTGTTCAGTTTTCTGAGCATTAAGTGCTCTTATACTGAAAATGAGATCAAGATTTTTTCTCACAACCGCAAAATATTCCGAATATGACTTTTGCATTCTGATATATGCGGAATTACTCACGGCATAGATGATTGCAGCAACAATCATAATAAATACAGAACAACCGAGTATCAGCCAGCCGAAAACAGCATTGTGCATAAAGGTAAGCACACAACCTGCAACAGCCACGATAAGCGAATATACAAGTGCTCTGATAACATAATTCATTGCAAGACCTATACTTGCGGAATCATTTTTCATCATTCCCGAAATCATAGCGGGAGTGATTGTTCTGAGATCTTCTTTTTTTAATGTAAACGCCTTTTTCATTACGTCAACTCTGATATCTTTTTCAAGTCCCGAAGAAAAACCTGAAATCATAAAAGTTGACATCACAACACAAATCAACTGACATACAACACATATACCCATTGTGATTGCATTGTCTGTTATGTATTTCTGCTGAACAGTTTTGCAGTCAATTCCCGCATCGTCATAAATATACGCAAGAAGAATTGATGCAACCTGAAGTTTTACCGACGCATCTGTCTGTGACGCTTCTGCAAAATTGTCATTCTTTGTTTTTTCAGACAGCGAAACAGAACCCACCAACATATTAAGTGAGCTCAGGGAAAATTTATCAAGAAAATCGTTATAATTGTATTTATCGTAACCGCTGACTTCCCTTACAGAGAGAATTGCAGACATTACAGCATTTCTGTACAGCTCTGCGGCCTCTTCTGCATTCTCATCATCAACAAGAAAATAGCAAAACTTATCTGTTTTGTATTTATCATCAAGAGTCTCAGGAAATTCAGCCGACAAAGAATATAACGATTCAAGCTTCTCATATTCTGTTTGCGGCAACACCTCAGAAAAAAGTGCAAAGGCACTTCGGCTGACAACCTTAGGGTATTCATCACCGAAACCTTTGCACATAATTCCCGTATCAACGATATTGCCGAATAATGCAGGTGTAACAAGACACAACACGGCTTCTGCCGCAAGAAGCAGCACTATCAGAATAGCAAGGAAGCTGTGTTTTTTCAGATAGCCGGCAAAAAATTTCATAAATTAAAACATTTCATCGATAATATCGTAAACGTCTGCGATTTCATAGATATCGTCTGCATCTTCGATATAATTTTTTACTTCTGCAATTTCTTCATCAGTGATTTTTGCATCATTTACATTTGCAAAATTAAGTGTGAATGATTCATCATCAACCTTAACCTTGAGCTTTGTGATGTAACCGCCCTGAACAGTTGCGTTGATCTTGAGATCATACCAATCCTTATAATCCTTCATGTAATCGATCTCTTCAGCATAGTAATCCCATGCGTCTTCATCAAACAAGTTCTTAAGCTGCTCATTTGAAGATGCATATTTTACAAGTGAATCAAGAAGATCAATAAGGTTAACTTCAATTGAATACTCTGTAGCCTTTGATTTGCCCTTGCCTGTTACAGTTGATGTAGCATCGATATCGTTTGCATCAAGACCTGTTGCAATGAAATCAGCAGCAAGATCAAAGATTGTGTCAAGAGAAGGAACTTCAGCATCAACAATGTCATAAGCTTCCATTGATGTCTTGAAATAAGGTACTGCAGCATTGTCGTAAATTTCAACAAATGCATCGTAATTGATATGATTGTCTGCAATTACTTTTTTTGCAGCCTTATCGATAGCAGGCATATTCTCTTTAAGCTTTGCTACAAAACCTGACACAAGTTCATACTGTTCGTCTGTTCCGTAGTCTTCAATATCTTCAATCTCTTCATCAAGCATATCAAGAAATTCATTTTCAAATTCCTGAGAACCTTCAAGAATCTTTGCAACATTCATTTCTACGCCTTCGTCGCCCCATGCAACAGCACTGAACATTCCGTTTTCATAAATGCCGTATGTTTCAAAATCATCTGAATTAAGAAGTAATTTTGAAGATGTGATATCTTTGCCGAAAATAACTTTACCGCCAACAGATTCTGAATCATATTTTACTTCATATTCAAAACTTTCTGAATTGAACACAAGATTCATTGCAGCAGCCATAACATCAAGAACCTGACGCTGTTCAGAATCCTTATCAACCTGCTTCATTGCATCAGCAAAAGCATTTTCATCTGCATACTTTGCCTTGCTGCCTGAACCTGAAATAAGAGCAATAACAAGAATAAGAGCTGCTACTACTGCAACTGCAGCAATGATTACAGGCATAAATTTCTTTGCTGACTTTTCAGGTGCAGCAAATGTCTGCTCTGCGCCTGCGTTATTCTGATTTTCAAAAGGGTTTACCTGCTGTTCGGGCATATCGTTTCTTGCACCGCAGTTGGGGCAGAAAACTTCACCTGGATTGAGGTTTGCTCCGCAGTTATTACAAAACATTTTCATTCTCCTCTTAAACCAAAAAAGCGACATTTTTTAAGTACCTACGGTCTTATCTGTCGCTTCAGGTAATGTTGTTTTTTGAACAAAGCAAACAGCAGAACTTAAATGCACAATATTCTGCTGTTTGCCGTTTTTTATTTACTTTAATAATCTTTTAAGTAAATATTACTTCTTTTCGATTACTGAGGGAAGGAATACTGATGAAACACCGTCATCAACCTTGATGAGGTCTTTCTTAGCACCTGTCCAGAGGTTAAGATCGCCTTCGCCATCATCATAATCACTGATGAAGAAGATCTTTTCTGCGCTCATTACGCAATAGTCATAAACATCATCAGCAATTGTAACAGGATTCTTTCCGTCATACATATTGAGCTTTGCTGTATAATGCTTTGAAGAATAATCTGTCTCATACATAAATTCGCCGCTGTCAAGTAAATTATAAGACATATATTCTTCGTATTTAACATCATCACTGATGAGCTTATCATTCTTATAAAGTGATACAGATTTTACATAACCGTAATCATCAATATCAGGCTCTTTTGTTGTATAGATGTTGTTGTCATCATCGAACCAGTATGAATATACATCTTTGTAAACTTCTTTAGCTTCACCGAGAGCCTTGCTCTTGATATCCATCTTGTAAAGAGTTCCTGTGCCTGTTTCTTCATCTGTTTCTTCAATGTAGTAAATTGCTGTGTTGTCAGCGTTTATATCTGCAGATATGCTGTTGAATACAGCCATATCTTCGTCATCTGTATCTGCAATAACGATTGACTTGATTGTGCAGGGAGTGTTATCAACAAGAACACCCTTTGTGTAACCGCTGACAAGCTGTTCTTTTACATACTCAATGATATCCCATGATGATACATAGAAAGATGTGTTATCCTCGCCGAATGTACCGTCTTCAGCTTCGTCGTCCTTGACAACCTTCTTTACGATATCGTCAATATCAATACTTACGTCAACAGCAAGGTCTGACTTTGTATATTTGATAACATTGTCTGCAAGTTTAGATGCACCTGAAATGTTTTCAACAAGAGTAACATCTTCCTTACCGTTGAAGTAGATAAGGTTTGTTTTTGAAATGCCGCTGATTTCAACACCTTCTTCAAGGCAATCTCTGATATCGTCTCTTGCAACCTTTTCTTTGTATGCCTTGAGGTCTGCATAGTATTCATCTGTGTACTTTGTAGCATATGAATACCAGTAACTCTCATACCATTCTTCCCAATACTTAGTATCGTCTTCATCAGGCATAACTACATTTTCGTCGCTTGACTTCTTGCTGTCTGTGAGGTAATCTGCAGCGTCTGTTGCATCGCCTTCTTCACCAAGAGTGTAATAGAAGTTGTTCTTATCATCCATTGCAACGAATGTGAATACTTCATCATCATCAATTGAGAATGATTCTCTTAATGTAGTAAGTTTGCCGCCTTCAAATAAGTAAACTTTGTCGTTTGCAAAAAGAATAAGCTTATAAGGTTCGTCGAAGTTGTTTACACGTTCCCAATCCTCAACATCCTTGAGGACTTCTGTCTTCTCGTATTTCTTGTTTACGCTGTAAAGCTTATAAACTGTTTCGTCGTCATCATCTTCATCAATTTCAAGATATGCTACAACGTTATTTTTTTCATCACAATAATATGAACTGACATCATCGCC
This sequence comes from Acutalibacteraceae bacterium, assembly GCA_045639185.1. Classification (GTDB taxonomy): domain Bacteria; phylum Bacillota; class Clostridia; order Oscillospirales; family Acutalibacteraceae; genus UBA1081. Next base: position 25,276 of record JAZUCO010000050.1, on the reverse strand, counting down.
GATTTTTGTTTTCTCTTCATAATTGTGAGCATATAAAACGCCTTCATCAGTTTTGTAGTAAATCATTTTACCGTCGTTGCTTACAGTATAAGTCAATACACCGGAAACAATTTTTTCAACTGTACGGTCTTCTGCCTTTTTGACAGTTGTATCGGTATAACGAAGAGTGTATGAACCGTTGTCATAATCATCAAGGAAGTAGAGATAACCGTTTTCTGCGCAATATTTTTCACTGGTATAGCTACCCTTTGATGAAAGCTTCTGTGTTGAATTATCTTTAAGATAATTGATGTAAAGATTACCGTCTTTTGTGAAAAGAGCAAAATCAAGCTCATCACTGCCGCCCTTACCTGCAAATGCAAAGATAAGTGCGAGTATAGCAACAACTACAACTGCTGCAATACCGATTATTGTGAATTTTTTCTTGTCGCCGCCGGCTTTAACAGCTGCTACACCTTCGGGTGCTACAACGTCAGCCTCAGGCTGGGGATTGTACTGCTGAACTTCAGGCTGTGCAACTTCCTGCTGAACAACATCCTGCTTTGTGCCACATTCAGGACAGAATATTTCGCCGTCGTTTATGTTAGCACCGCAATTTTTACAAAACATACTATTACCTCCTGTATTTTTAGTATTGTTTTTTATTTTGTAAGGCAAATTAATGCTGTGATATTATCAATACCGCCATTCTGCATTGCTTTATCAACAAGTTTCTCGGCATTTTCTTTAACTGTACCTTCACTTGTTACAATGCGGAATATCTCTTCCTCAGGAACCATATCGGTTATTCCGTCAGAACAAAGAAGATACATTGCACCTTCTTCATAATCATGCTTTGTGATGTAAGGAACCATCATAATTTCGTCTGTAGGCATTCCTATAAACTGTGTAAGAGGTGCCTTTTTTCCGGGAAAGTTCTTTACCACATGATCTTCTGAGATTTTGACAATACCACTTTTTGTAATTCTGAAAACTGAGCTGTCACCCAGATTACAACAATATAAATTATCTGCGCAGAATCTGATGATTGCTGCTGTTGAGCCTGTACATCTTATCTGCTTGAACTGTGCAAATTCACAGACAAGAGTATTAAGTGCAAGGCACATTTCATTGAGAAAATCTTCTCCGTCACCGCTTTTTCCGTCATAATCGGCAGTAGCTCTTGAGGATATGAGCGAAGCCATATCTCCGCAGGATTCACCGCCCATTCCGTCATAAACGGCAAGGATTTTATTTTCATCTGACTTAATGACACCTGAAACACGCTGGTCATTATTTTTTTCTTTACCGCAGCGGTAATAACCCTCTGCATAAAAGTTATCCTGATTAGCTTCTCTTACTCTGCCTCTGGCATTTATGCAGGCATACTCGATTTCATAAATCTTTGACATAGCCGCACCTCTTACTCAGTCCAGAGCTGAGGATCCATAAATATCAGAGCATTCCGACCGCCATAACCGTAATCATTATTATATTTGATTTCAACAACAATTTTTACGTAATCAGCACCGGCAATATTTGCAGAGATCTCAAATTCATCTGTCTTTCTGCCGATTTCTTTTGATGTATATACGAGCATATCATCTGCATAAACCTTTACGATAACGCTTGCTACCTGAGTTATTGCACTATGAGGCACAACTGATGCTGTAAGAGTCTTGTATTTACCGTAAACTCTGTATTCTGCATAACTTGTTGATTCATAACCACCCGTAATAATCGAATAATATCCTGCATCTGAATGAGTAACCTGGAACGGGTCTGTAGGATCACCGTCATTCCATGTAAAACCGCCGTTTATAGGTGTAAGAGTAGCAACAACAAGGGGTCTGTTATTCTCAAGTGTTGTCTGTTTATCGAGCAATGTCTGATTGCCGGGAAGAACAGCTAAAGCATCAGTAACAGCGGCAATTGCAGAAAGATAATCTCTGCTTGCAACAAAACTGTCTGCAGTTGCAATAACAGATGTTACATAACTTGTCTTGTATGTATCAAGATCTGTTGAAATCTCAACATCATTGGGATAAGTTGCAATTGCAGCTTCAAGAGTCTGTATTGCTGTGATGTAATCGCCTGTTGCAGCGGCATTTGCTGCTGTCTGAATTGCTTCACTCTTTACCTGAGATGATGAATCAGATTTGTAAGACTCAAGCTGAGCTGAAATCTGTGAATCATCGGGAAGCACTTTGAGTGCAGATTCAAGTTCGGCAATAGCCTTTGCGTAAGAACCTGCTGTTACATATTCTGCAGCCTTTGCAAGAACCTGTTCACGGTACTTACCTGCTGTTTCAGAAAGTTTTGTCTTTGCAGATTCATAATTTGCATCGTCTTCAATAACTTTCTTGTAATTCTCCATTGCGCCTACATAGTCAGCCTTTGCAAACATTGTTTCGGCTGTGCTGAACGCTGTCTGAGAATCGTTGAGCTTATTGATATATTCACTGACTTCTTTAACCTTGCCTGAAATTTCATCAATACCCATTTTCTGAATAGTTGAAACTTCCATGTTAGCAACTGAATAATCAATTGTGCCTGCTATGAAATCAGTTTTTGTCTTTTCAAGTCTTTCTTCAAGCTTTTTGACAAGCAGATCTGAGGCGTCACCATCAGATTCCTTGTAAACCTCGATAGCAGCATTGTAATCTTCATTTTCAAGTGCTTTCATAATTTTATACTCAGCACCCATATAGTAGCTTATCTGAAGATAGCCTGCACCGCCGCCAAGAAGAATAAAAATAAGAAGAATAATGATTAATGCCTTTTTGCCCTTAGACATTTTCTTTTTTTCTTTTTTCTCTTTCTTTTTCTTCTTTTCAGGTTTTTCCTTAGCATCAGCCTTTGAAGATGAATCAGCACTCTGAGCTTTATTATCAGCAGCCTTAGCAGGAACGGGAGCCTGAACCGGAATATCAGCTTTGCCTGACTGAATATTGATAAGTGCGGCTTTCATTGCACTTGCTGTTGCGAAACGCTCCTGAGGATTGTAAGCACAAGCGGCAAGAATAACATTTGAGAGTGCGGCACTTGCATTGACGGGTTTACCGAGCCTTGCACCTGCCATACGGTTTGTGAAAGCTGCATCCATCTGCTGATAAGTAACAGCCGTGCTGACAGGGTCAACAAGGGGGAATCTGTTATTGTTCATCAGCTTGTAAAGCACGATACCGAGAGAATAAATATCTGACTGGAAATCGTATTTACCTTTTCCGCTGTAAACTTCGGGTGCCATATAGTTATATGTACCCTTTTTGGACATACCTGCTGTTGATTTTTCAAGCTTACGTGCAATACCGAAGTCACCAAGCTTGAAATCACCGAAGTTGGAAACAAAAATATTTTCAGGTTTGATGTCTCTGTGCATAACATTGAGTCTTGCACAGCATTCAAGAGCGGAACAGATATCTATACCGAGCTTGATAACATCACTTTCTGTGAGAAGTTTTCCCTTACTGTAAGAAACAAAGCTTGTGAGAAGTTCCATTCTGATAAAAATGGTCCAACCGAAATCACCTTCGTGAGGAACAACCTTATAATCTTCAACAGAAACAATATTCTGGATTCCTTTGAAGGATTCCATCATTTTGATTTCATTTACGCAGTCATCAACAAGAGCTTTGAAATATTCAGTTGTTGATTTTGCATCATATCCGACCTCTGCGCTGATTGTTTCAGCCTCTGAGGCATTCTGAGGAACTGTAATAATTTTAATCGCTGAGTAGAATTTGTTACCCATTTCTGTTCTTTCAGCTTTATAAACCTTACCGAAAGAGCCTTCGCCTAACTTCTGAACAACTTTCCAGTCAGGCCATACGCTTTTAAGCAACGCATTCTGTGATTCAATATCATCACCGACGGGTTTTATTACAGTAAATCTTTTATCATCATTAACGGTGGCAAGCACGTCAGAAGGTGTTGCGGCTGCAACTACCTTTTCTCCGCATTTCTGACAAAACTTATCATTAGGTTTTATTTCAGAACCGCATTTTTTACAAGTCATAAAAAACTCCACCTTTTAAGGTTTTTACACCCTTATTTTCAGTAACTTATAACTGCTGACCGCAATTGGTACAGAATGCTGCCTCTGCAGGAAGTTCATTACCGCAGTTTGTGCAATTCTTTGTTGCAGCAACGGGAGCAACAGGTGCTGCAGGAGCTACGGGAGCTGCAGGAGCAACAGGTGCTGCAGGAGCAACGGGAGCTGCAGGAGCAACGGGCATTACTGTGCCGCAAGATGTACAGAACTTGTAACCTTCGGGAACATAAGCACCGCAGTTACCGCATTTTACTGAATTGGGAGGAATGGGCTGTGCAACAACTCTTTCGGGAACTCTTGCACCGCAGGAATTACAGAATGCTGATGAATAAGAAATTTCAGCTCCGCAAGTGGGACAATTTGTAACACCTTTGATTTCTTTGATCTGTTCTTTGATATTTTCAATATTTGCAATTGATTCTTTGATTGCATTCACATAACCTGCAAATGTGGGATCGGGAGAATTGGCATTAATTTCAAAGTATGCTTTACCGAGCTGGAAATAGATGTTTTCAATTTTCTTTTCCTCATCGGAAATCATTGAGTTATATTTTGTAACATTAGCAAGGTTTTTTGTTGACTGAGCAACGCCCTGACCTGCCTGAGAAATTTTCTTGCCGATATCATCGAAAAATGATGCCATAATACTTACCTCTTTCAATAATTTATATTTTTGGAACACGTTATTCCGCACTTCTGTTCAAAATGCGGAATAGTAATTTTTTGTAAATTATGTCAGAAAAATAAAATAATTTTACTTCTAAATTTTAACACTATTCCGACAAAAAGTCAACCAAACTGACTTATTTTTTAAGAAATGTTTACCATGTCCACTCTTCTGCGTACAGAGATATATAGTCAACATTACCGTTCACGCTGTCGATTGTAACATAGTAGTTTACATCACCTTCATAGTATGAAAATGTGTTATCTGAGCAATCATCTTTACCTGTTGCTACGAGCACATCTTTTGTTGTACCAAAAGTAACATTTCCGGGAAGAACAATGGATACTTCATCATAATCACTTACAGTAATATCCATAACAGCGCAGTTTTCAAGAGTTGTCTTTTTCTCTGAGAAATTCACAATTTCAATATCGACTGACAGATCGCCTTTTGTAAGTTCACCTGACATCTCATTTAATCCGGGAGCATATTCTTCATCAAAATCAAGAGTCCAGCCGTTATTTATAAATTCAGAAACGGGACAAGGCATCTGATACACTACTCCGTCAAGTTCAAAGACACCTGAAACCAGGTCTGTGCCTAGTTCTGTGGGTGCAACATAAGCAGAGAGATAAGCAGGTGCTGTGTTATCTGTCTCTGTGTTATACTTCTCATCGTCTACAAAGTTCATCATTTCAATTTTTGTAGAATAACTCATACCTTCACCTGTTACAAAAGTAAAGGTCACATAAAAATATTCAGTACTTGTCTCTGCATTATATTTAATGCTTCTGTACTTATCGCCGTCATATGAATCATTGAATGCACCGAATGCAGTTGTAACATCATCTTCTGTTGATGTAAATGAAATATCTTTTCCAAGTTTGAAATCAACTTCACTGGTATCATCAATGGAGATACCTGCAATAAGGCACTCTTCTGCTGCACGTGCATCAGCATAGGGGTTACAGAATATAAATATTACATCATTTCCGCCATATCCCATATATACGTTTTCAATAGATTCACCGGGAATAAGAGTGGTTTCATCAACCACATAATCATCAAAATACCAGCCGTCAGCTACAAGAGTACTGCAATCAAACGGGAACTGATATACTTTTCCTTCAAGCTCAAATGTAGCATCAAACAAATCATCAGACAATTCAGTTAAAGGTGCTGCAGTTGTTGCTTCCTGAGTAGGTATTTCAGAATCACCGGTATCGGGAGTCTCTGAGCCACCGCCTGAGCCAAGCATTACAACAGCGAGAATAATGCCGAGAATGAGTATAACCACACCCACAGCAATGCCGATGATAAGACCTGTTTTACTCTTTTTTGCAGGAGCCTGAGCAGGAGCATTGACGGGAATATTAACGGGAGCATTGACGGGAGGCTGAACAGGAGGCTGAACGGGTACCTGAACGGGTACCTGAGCAGGAGCCTGAACGGGAGCATTGACGGGCATTGTCTTTGCTGTATTTACGGGAGCTGTTACGGGAATTCTGCCCTCAAATGCAGCAATAAGCTCTGTTATATTCTGGAATCTGTCTTTTGCATTGACAGCAAGTCCCTTCATAATTGTGTTTTCAATCTGAGGAGCAATAGCAATACCCATTTCAGAGGGTCTTCTGAGAGTGTCATTAACAAGTCTTTCTGTTGAGTCTTCGGGAGCAGAACCTGTGATACACTTGTACATTGTTGCACAAAGAGCATAGATATCTGTCCAGGGACCCTGAGCACCCTTAGTTCTGTACTGTTCTTCGGGAGCATAACCGGGTTTGAGAACAACTGAAAGGCTCTTGTTAGCAACAGCAGAAACGTTTCTTGCGGCACCGAAGTCAAGAAGCTTGATTCTGCCGTCAACAAACATAATATTATCGGGGCTGATATCTCTGTGAATAAGATCCTGATCGTGAACCTGCTTGAGAGCTCTCATAATGGGCATAAGCAGATTTACAACGTGACCTGCAGACATAACACCGTTCTGCTTGAGCATATCCTTGAGAGTGAGACCGTCAAGGTATTCCATAACTATGTATGCAGTATTGTTTGCGTCAAAGAAATCTCTTACATCAACAATACCCTCTGTCCCTGAGAATTTTGCAAGAGTTCTTGCTTCTTTGAGGAATCTCTCTCTTCCCTGCTCAAAGTAATCTTTTCTTTCGCCCGCAGTACTGCATGTAAGGGATGCAGAAACAGTATTGCTTCTGTTAACATAACCTGTGGGGAAATATTCCTTGATAGCAACTTTCATATCAAGATTAAGGTCACGGCCGATATATGTGATACCGAATCCGCCCTCACCGAGAGCAGCGCCTACATAATATCTTCCGTTAAGTATTGTTCCGGGCGCAAGCTGATGAAGAGGAGCCTCTGCATCAAGACGCTTGTGACAAGCGGGACATTCATTTGCACCGTCTTCAATCGGTGCTACACAATATTTACAGTACTTCATTTATAAAACCTCCGTGGGAGTACTTATTAACTATAAATTGATATATCATACACTATATTATCGTATATTTTCAACCTTATATAAATCCAGTCATCCTCGTAGACATATTCATCGTAGAAATATTCATACTCGTAGTCATAGAAGTATGTGTCTCCTGAAAAACCTTCACTGATCATAACATCAGCATCCAGTGGTTCACCAAGTCTGATGTTACCGGGAAGTTCTACATCTATATTAGTATTTTCAAAACCACCAACGTGATAAATCATTGCGGATTCACCAGAACCGTCATAATAACAATCTGCGACAAAAGATCCATTTTCATTTTCAAATACAACAAATCCCTCAGCTGGCACTTGAGTATCATACCAACCGTTTTCTGTAAAACAATAAACAGGACAAGGAAGCTGATACACAATGCCATCAATTGCAACTTTACCTGATGATAAATCATCCCCAAGCTCTGCAGAAATACTTAAATTTTTAACAGTATCTATATTTGCAACAACGATTCCCGCAATCACAAAAATTGCCATCACAACAGCTATTATTACTCCGACTATTTTCTTTTTACCCTTTTCAGGCTTATCTGCTGTTCCAGTTTTTTCTTCTGTTTGTGACCAGATGCTTTCTGTCTTTTCAACCTCTGTCTCAACGGGCGGAGTTTCAACCTTTTCAGGCTCTGTATTTACTGTTTCTTCACCCTTAACAGTTTTTTCCTTACCCCAGATGCCGATTGTTTCATCATCTTCTGCAATTTCGCTGGGAATCTCAGGAGTCACGGGAGCGACAGTTTCTCCCCATACACCTACAGTTTTTTCTTCTTCAATTGCTTCTGTTTTTTCTGTTGCAACAACTTCAGCCGCAAGAGGAATTGTCTTTCTGTTTTCAAGGGCAGAAAGAAGTTCATCAATATTCTGATATCTGTCTGCGGCTCTTACAGCAAGACCTTTCATAATAACCGCTTCTGTTTCTCGGTCAATTGCAATGCCGTATTCAGAAGGCATTTTCAATGAGTCTTCAAAAAGTCTGTCTGTTGAATCATCGGGAGTTCTGCCCGTGATACACTTGTAAATTGTGGCACAAAGAGCATAAATATCTGTCCAAGGCCCCTGAACACCCTTTGAGCGGTACTGCTCTTCGGGTGCATAACCGGGTTTAAGCAATACGGACAAGCTCTTGTTTGCCGCTGCTGTTACATTTCTTGCCGAGCCGAAATCAAGAAGTTTGATTTTGTCCTCAACAAGCATAATATTGTCGGGACTTATATCTCTGTGGATAAGATCCTTTTCGTGAATCTTTTTAAGAGCCTTGAAAACGGGCATAAGCATCGATATAACATCATCAGCCGCCATCACACCGTTTTTTATAAGATTCTCTTTAAGAGTTTCACCGTCAAGAAACTCCATAACTATGTATGCAGTATTGTTTTCTTCAAAGAAGTCACGCACATCAACAATACCGTCTGTGCCTGAGAATCTTGCAAGAGTTCTTGCTTCTCTTAAAAATCTGTCTCTTCCCTGCTCAAAGTATTCTTTGCGGTCACCCTGAACGCTGCAGCTTACGGTCGGTGATACCGTGTTACTTCTGTTTACAAAGCCTGAGGGGAAATATTCTTTAATCGCAACCTTCATATCGAGTTTAAGGTCACGGCCTATGTATGTGATACCGAATCCGCCTTCACCGAGTGCAGAGCCTATATAGTATCTGTCACAAAGAACAGTGCCGGGAGCAAGCTGATGAAGAGGAGCAATATAATTCTGAGCTTTTCCGCATCTGTGACAGTTTGTTTCACCGTCATTCAGATGTGCCATGCAATAAATACAATAATTCATATGCAAAGCCTCCGAAAATTAATTTATCTGAAAAATTTATGATACTGAATAATAAATATATGTTACCTTACCGCTGACAGAATCTGTGTTGACAATAACATTGACATTGCCGCTTGCAAGTGAATATGAAGTCTGATATTCGTCAGCAGAAATGGAATCCCAATTGACTCCGCCGTCTGTGCCGTCATAAACTGCGTCCATAACGATTCCGCCGGGCAATTCTGCTGATGCGGTACCGCTGTAAATCTGCACAGCAGTTACAGTACCGTTGAAATACAATGTGGGAGTTGCTGAAGGAGCTATTGTAAGGTCAACAGTCATATCTCCCTTTGTAATATAAATACCTGTGTAATATTCGGTGTCAACATACTCGCTGTTTGAGTTGTAGTCCCAGCCGTTATTAACAAAATCAGAGACCTCGCAGGGCAACTGATAAACAACACCGTCGATTTCTATTTCACTTGCAAGAATATCGTTGCCGAGTCCGACTTCAACGGGTGCTGTTGTTTCAACATCTGTCACAACTTTTGTTTCTTCATCATTTCCGACATTGACAGAAGCACCTTCTTCATCTTTGTCTTCATCGGGATCTGATAAATCTTCATCATCTTCGTCTTCATCGGGATCTGATGCATCTTCATTATTTTCAACAACTGTTTCTATACCGAGAAGCTCCTTGATTTCATCAATAAAAATGAAACCTGCAACACCGATACCTGCAACAAGAAGAAGTGCAATGATTGCGGCAATGATTCCGCCCTTCTTTTTCTTTTTGGGAGGCTCAGGCTTCTTTTCAGCCGAAGGTGTCTGATTTGAGGGTGCACTCTGTGCTGCTTCAAGCGGCATCTGCTTTCCGCAGAAAGGACAGAATGTTGAATCATCGGGTATATTTGCATTACAGAATTTACAGTTTGCCATAGATAAAACCTCTTTTATAAAATTACAGCGATTGCTGTGTTATTATCGTTTTTATCGGGTTTTCTCTGCATAAGCAGAGTTCTCATTTCATTTATCCATTCTTCGGGATTGTCTGTTTCACCAAGAATTTTAATCATTTCTTCTTCATAGACATATTCCCAGAAACCGTCTGAGCAAAGAAGGATTGCACTCACATTCTCCGCAGGTATTTTTTTGACATCAACCGTAAGATTATCACTTACACCAAGTGCTTTTGTGAGCATATTTCTGTCTTCGTGATTTCTGATATCTTCGGGCTTGATTTCACCTGCAAGAACTGCCATCTGTGATACGCTGTGGTCAACACTCTGGTATACAATTCCGTCTTTACTGAACATATAAATACGTGAATCACCGACGTGGGCACACTGGATGCCGTCATAAGAAACATAAACAGCAGTGATTGTAGTTTTCATTTTTTTGGCAGAAGATTCCTGAATTCTCAGTATTTCTGCATTTGCGGCAACAAGAGCCTGTGAAAGATTAAAAGACTGCGGTTCAAACAAGAACTGATTTTTCAACTCTTCAACAGCAGTTCCTGATGCTATTTCACCTGCTTCAACACCGCCGAGACCGTCAGCAACTGCAAAGAGCACACAGCCGTGTGATTCTTCTATAACAAGAGAATCTTCATTGTTTGCTCTGCCGCCGACATTTGAATATGCCGAATACTGCATAATCTATTACTCCTTAATTGCTTCAAAAACAAAATCTTCATTAGCAAGGCTGATGATATCACCGTCTGCAAGCTGATAGCTTACTGAGGGTTCAAGCTCTCTGCCGTTAAGATATGTTTTGTTAAGAGATTCATTGTCAATAACAAGATATTTGCCCTGTTTGAAAAGGATTGTTGCGTGTTTTCTGCCGATTGAACGGTTGTCAGAAATCATAAAGTCTGCACTTGTTTCTGAACGGCCGAGAACAAAAATTCCGGGAGTTACAAATGCTTTTTCACCTGTCTTTTTTCTCACGATTCTGTAATTCTGAATTGTGCCTTCGTCTGATGCCATAACTGTGGGGTTATCATCTTCAAAAGTAAGACATGTCGGCTCTGAATCAGGTATAGAAACGGGTTTCACTACCGGAGGAGGAGCAATAACAGGTTCAACATTTACAAAAGATACGGGTGCTGCTTCCTGAACAACAACTTTGTGACCGCACTTTGTGCAGAATTTAAGACCTTCTGCCAATACCGCACCGCAACCGAGACAGAAAATTTCTGCCTTTGCTTCCTGCTGCACAGCTGCAGCTACGGGAGCTTTGTTCAGAGGTGTTCCGCAGATATTGCAGAATTTATAACCGTCAGGCACATTAGAACCGCAAGCAGCACAAACTACTTCTTTATGAGTTTCAACAGCAGGTGCTTTGTTGCTGTTCATCGGAGTTCCGCACTTGTTACAGAATTTGAATTCAGCGGGAACAATTTTTCCGCAGGAGGGACATTTTGCCTCAGCGGGCTTTTTATCTTCATTACCGAATGCGCTGAGAGTTTCATTGAAATGAACAGCTGACTGTGCTGATTCAACAACTTTGTTTCCGCATTTTGTGCAGAACTTATTTCCTGCAGGAATTGCAGCACCGCAGGCAACACAGATTTTTTCCTGATACTGAAGCATCTGAGCATTGTATTCCGCATTGAGTCTTTCCTGCTCCGCAATGCGCTCTGCCTCAAGCTCTGCAATACGGCGTCTCTCCTCTTCAGCAATACGTGCGGCTGCGAGAAGTTCAGCCTCGAGTCTCATACGAGCTTCTTCTGCGGCAATTCTTTCAGCCTCTTCAGCCTCAAGGCGAAGTCTTTCTTCCTCAGCAAGACGAGCTGCTTCCTCTGCTTCAAGGCGGAGTCTTTCTTCTTCAGCAAGACGTGCTGATTCAGAAGCAATAAGTCTGTTTCCGCATACAAGACAGAATTTCTGACCTTCTGCCACTTCTGAACCGCAGGCTGTACAGTAAATTGCCTGAGCTTCAGGTTCTTTGACTTCAGGTTCTTCCTGAACAGGTACTTCTGCCGCAACGGGAGCAACATATGCATCATACACTTCAGCTACTGCAGATGCAGCATTACACTGTGCCATTTTGCTGTCGCTATAAAGCTTTGTATAAAAAGCATCATCATCGAGTTTGTTTTTATAAATAAAGGGAAAACCTGACAACTGCATTTCAAGACCGAGAGGAATTTCTGCATCGTCTGTTACAACAGTAATAATTGACTTGTTTTTATTTACTGCAAAAAAGATTTCTTTTTTGAAAAACTGATCTTCCAATGATGCTCTTGAAATGAAAATAAGACATACATCACAGTTGTTGAGATGCATTGCTTTAACGTCAGCTTTTTCATATTCAGGAATACTGTCTTCTGCAAACCAGATTCTGTAACCGTCATTGATAAGTTTTGAAATAACGGGATTTACAGAGTTTTTATCCTGATCACTGCAACAGATACAGATATATTTTTCGTTTCCTTCATAAGCACCTGTAAAATTAAGCATATTATCAGTCTCCTTTAGGTGAAAATTTGGAATTTATATAATTTTTATACATTACATATGAAAAAAATATATAATAATGGACTATAATATATAATAATATACCTTTATGTCATATTTTTCAATATAATTTAACATTTTTGTTATATTTTATTATATATTTATTATAATAACCGACAAAAAAACACCTCTCTGAAAAAAAGAGGTGTAATAAAAATTCATATTGCCTGTATAAATATTAAATTATTCGTCACATTCAGAATATTCAGCTATGTAGGGTAAATTTCTGTAATATTCACCGCAGTCAAGACCGTAACCGATAACAAAATAGTCAGGAATTGAGAAAAGAACTCTGTCTGCAACAAAATCAACAGCACGTCTTGAGGGTTTATCAAGAAGAGTCACAACTCTGAGAGAAAGAGGATTTCTCTCCTTAAGAAGAGCAACAATATCCTTGAGAGTTCTGCCTGAATCAATGATATCTTCAACAATAATTACATGGTAGTTACTGATATCGTGTTCAAGATCCATTACAATTTTAACATTACCTGATGATGTTGTGCCGTTGTAATAACTTTTTGCACACATAAAATCAATTTCGCAAGGAACTGTGATTGCACGGCACAAATCTGCCATAAATACAAATGCGCCTTTAAGAATACTTACAAGAAGAATAGGACGTCCGTCATAAGAGTCGCTGATTTCCTTGCCGACCTTCTTGATTTCAGCAGCAATTTCTTCTTCTGTGATAAGAACACGTTTTATTCTTTTACTGAATTCCTGAGGATTATTAATATCTGCCATCACAGCATCACCTTTTCCGTAACCGTTTATTATTGCCATTATATAATACAAAACATTAAATTTCAACATTTTTCATTAAAAAATAATACCCGTTATTTCAAAAAAAACAGTCCGGTTAACCAAGGCTCAACTTTCTCAGAAAGCTCTGCCGTTAACCGGACGTTTAATTTTATTTATGATGTATAGACATTACTGTCTGCCACGGGTATATGATAACAAATTGAATCATTACCGCCCGGTGGTGTTGAATCACAGATTGTCAGATCAGAAAATATTGTATAACCGAACTCTTTATCAAGCACAGCACACACATAGGGCTGAATGTTTGAATGAAGGAAAGTGCATCCGCTTGCAATACTATCTGTTAATTCAAAACTGTCAAACATTATCTGCGGTGATATATATGTTTTTTTCATATTTTTACACTCTCCTTCCTTTAAGATAAAATATTGGTTATAAATGCAATAATTTTTTTGAAGAAATCTGCAAGTCTTGCAAAGAATCCTGTTATTGTATCAAGAAGTGATGACTCATTCTGCTGTTCATCGTCTTCAGGCTCTGTATCAGCAACAATTCCGTTGACCGTTACCGTAATAACAACAGCTTCTGATGCTTCATAACCGTTTTCGTATGCACCTGTTATACTGAATGAGTATGTACCGGCTTCTGATGTCTCAAGAGTGACATACCACTGTTTCACATCTTCATCATCGATTGTTTCCGTGAAGCTTTCGATTGTTTCGGGAGTGATAACATTTCCGTTTTCATCTCTTATAACAAGAGTTTCAACATCAGTTGAAGTTGTCACTTTTATTGAGATTGACTCACCTGCTGTTACGGTATCATTTTCAATCACAATGTCATCTTCTGTTATTTCAAGGTCTGCATTCACAGCTCTGAGAGAAGATCTTGCCATTGCAAATGTTGAATAGTTTGACATAAGCATCAGCGGTTCATCTTCAATTGTCTGAACACCGCCGTTTGCAAGGTTTTCGTAATAACCGATACCTGCTGAGGGGAATGTCCATTTGAGGTTTGTGATTGAGATTATACCGTCTGTCAGATTCTGGATAACAACCGTGCCTGAGGTGTAATAAGTGTTTCCGTCTGCACCTGTTACGGGAGTCCAGTTGAGCTGACCTTCATTCTGTGCTCTGAGAAGCGTATCAATTGAATAGTAAAGGTCTGTTGAAGTACTGATTGTCGCAGAAGCCGTGTAAGTTCCTGCTGTTGTTGCATAAGAAACGAACATTTCGGGAGTTTCATTACCTACAGCCTTTGCACTTATCTGCACATCATCAGGAATTACAGATGCCCAGATTTCAAATGCGACAGCCTGATCTTTAAGAAGATACAATTCATTGTTGGGACCGCCTGCTGTGTATTTTGAAACATCATCATTCTCGGAGATACCGTCAATGAAGATTACACCTTCAGCAGATGAACCGTCATTTGTGAGCTTGTTTGTGCCGATAAGCATATCACGAAGCTCAATATAGTCGGGATTTGCTTCCTTATCCTGAGTATATGTGTAAGAGATTGTGGGATTTGTGATTTCGTCTCCTGCACCTGCGGGGTCATAGATTCTAAGTGCATCAACATAGAAATCATATGCTCCGTCTTTCTGCATATCCATTCTTGATGAATACATAGGTGTGATTGTGACTGTGTAAACACCGTAATCGAGGTCTGAAACCTTGACAACGGGAATCTGATAAAGAGCATTATCCTCTTCTACAGCATTTTCAATAAGCCATCCCATTGCGTATGCAGGTTCAAGGTCACCTGTGTTTTCAGTAACAATTGAACCGTCTGCCGCATAATAAGTGGGAGTCAGAGTGTAACCCTTATCTGCTGTGAAATAAAGCGGTTTGCCCGTATCAACAAGCGTTTCTCCACCGTTTGCACTTCTGAAAAGCTGACCGTAAGTGTAGCCGTAATATGTGTTTACGGTATGATTTCTTATCTGCTGATTTTCAGAATTCTTAACGGTGATATTGATTGTACCGGTGTCTTTTGAGGTTACGCTGATAAGGTCAAAACCTGTACCTGCGAATGTGAATTCAGCCTTCGGCCAGGATGAACCCGAACCTCCGCTATATGAGACATTAGGATTATTCTTTGTGCTTACTGTTACATAATGTGAAGAATATCCGCTGTACTGAGCGCAGGAATCATATGCACTGTCATAACCGTAGTTATTTGCACTTTCTTTACCCGGCTGGTCAGCATTCTGATAGATTTCACCCTTTATTACGCCCGTGGGCAAGGAGTTTGTTGCCTCCTGCCATACACCGTAATTATAAGTATTTACCTCACCGTCAGGAATTGTACCGTCAGTATATGTAATACCGTTACCGTCAAAATCATCTTCATAATAAATTGTTGTTGCAGGGATGATTGTAATTTTTTCAAAGGCGTAATAAATAGTACCTTCTTTGTAAGTCGGGTCGTGTTCAACCTTTGCACACAAGTATATACTTCCCGCATCGGCAAACTGCATCGTCTGCGGTTCATATCTGACCGTACCATCTTTATTGATATAGTACGTACCGAAGTTACCCGCATGTTCAAGACTGCCCGAACTGCCGAAGCGTATTACCTCTGTATCTGTAGGTTCTGTGAACATAACAAGAGAGTTTGCACTTGAAGGAACTCTGTTTGTTACACCGATGTAATTATATGTTGCGAATTCATAACCTTCGGGAGCAGTAACAACATTGTTTTCAGTAACATCAAATTCAACGGGAATACCGTAGTCAACAACATATGACTGGTCATTGAGCTTTACATAGTCAGAAATCTTCTGAATGTTGAACATAATCTTACAGTTTGACTCTGTTGAACCACGTTCAAGGTAATAGAACTTGAATGTATGCTGTTCACCGTCAGTTGCAATCTTATTGAGGTACTCAATAGCTGCCTGATTCTGAGCACTGATACCTGCATTTTCTGCACCGTAAGTGTATGTGATACCCTCACTGTATGCATTTGTAACTGTTGATGTTTCAAGGTCAGCGATATACTGATATGAAACAGATTTCTGCGTAAAGTTGATATTTGAATATCTTGCACCGTGAAGACCACCGTTATCAAGAACAAGAACATCATCGATGTAAACGAGAACGTCGTCGTCACCGGAGAATTCAAACACGATATCATTACCGTCACCGTACTGACCGCTTGAGGGAATATAGAACTCAGTTGTAAAGCTCATACCATAGTGATAGATACCGTTTTCGGTTGTTGACATATCTGCATTCTGTCCGTCAAGTCTGTAGTTGAAGGGGAAGAAGCCCTTATTGTCAGGCATATTGTGAGGAATATGAACAAGTCCTTTTGAAGGATCATCAATTTCCGTAAGCTGTGCTGTTGCAGTATGAGTTGCATCATTATAGCTTGCCTGGAAAACACGTTCTGTATCGGAAGAGTCATAAATATAGGTATTTACGCCGAACATGTTTGTGTATTCAACAAACGGGAACTGAACATCCCAGTAATGCTTAGCATAAGTTTCTGACGGATTACCGAGTTTGTCTGAAGAGAGTATATCACTCTTTGAGAAGAAATCGGGAACATAAACACTGATATCTTCAAGTGGTGTGAGTGTTATTGAAACAGAGCTGCCGTTTCTTGTAATCTGCTTGCTTGCATTTGAATGAATACCTGAAATGCTTCCATCGTTATTCTGCGAGTCACTTGTCATTGTTGTATTGATGTATTCAAGTGTATCGTCATAAGGAGCATGTGTAGCGGGAAGACCGTTTTCATTAAGCTCTGTACTGAAAATACCCTGAACGGATGCACCTTCATTGTTGGTTTCACCGTCTGCCTTTGTACCCGGCTTCTCCCAGATGTTCCAGTATGTTTCATAGAAATTATTGACTTTTGTTCCGGTTCCACATACTGCAAATCCTGTGAATGCAAGAGAATAAATCTTTGCATATTCATAAACAACCGCTTCAAGTGCAGATTCTCTTTCATCATTGTTTGCCCAGGTTGCAGTATCATAACCGATAACAGCCTTTATCTGGTCAAGAATTTCAGGAGTTGCTATGATGATATCAAACATTTCTCTGTAAGTGATTTCATTGAAATCGTAACCACCCGTTGAGAAATCTGCTGTGGGAGTATAACCGTACTTATAGATTGTTGCGGGGAAAGATGCCTTTGCAATTTCAAGAGCAGCTATTGCGGCATTGATTGCATCAATTGCTGCCTGATAACCTGTTTCGTTATTGTAGGCTTCAATACCGTCTTTTATTGCAAGAAGAAGATTGTTGTATGAGTCATCCGAATAGTTACCCTGGTCAATCTCAATTGAATTCTTAAGCAGAGCATAAAGCTGATTCTTCAGATTATCTGTAGCAACAACAGTAGTATCATATCTGAACAGACGCATTGCTTTATTCTGGCTTGCACTTTCCATCCATGAACTGAATCTGTTATCACCTATATAATGATCCACATGGATTCTGTCATTATTGGTGGAACCGTTCTTATAATAGATATAAACATTACCGTATGTTGTGCTGTTTGTGTTGTTCTGATCAGCCTCTACATAGAAAGCCATAGGGGTTGATGAGAATGTGAGCGCATTTGAATAATGGGATGTATCAGACGTCATATTCTTGTCAATATAGAGATACTGACCGTTATTATTTGTAATATAATATTGATTCTGAGTACCCTCAATATATTCAAAATTGAGCTCATATTCAATTTTTGTTGAAATCTTATTATTTGAAATACTGACAGCTAATTCATTAAAACCACCGGTTCCGTTAACCTTGGTTATATCCATTATTTCAGTAGCAGTGTTGGTTGTCTGCCATGAATCTTCTTTACCAGCCTGAGTTATAAGATATTTGCCATTTTCAACAGAAACACCATACCAGGGAATAAGTTTTCCGTTTTCTTTACGCTGAAGTCTGAGATCACGTCCGCCTGATGACTGATTTTCCAGATAAGCAGAAACATAGAGGTCTCCGTCAATTTCGCCTTTATCTTTAGCTTCCTGTGAACAGAATGTTATAAGGTGATTGCTTCTTGTCACATTTCTGAGTTTAACGAGACCTGTAGAGGAATCAATCTCTATTCTCCAATATGCCGCTTTGCCTGAATAACTCTCTGTTGCAGACATTTCGCAATTGTCGTTACCAAGTCCTGCATCATTATTGGCAAGGTAAAGATATTCTCTTCTTCCGGTATCTTTGTTTATTCGAGAAATAAGATAATTTCCACTGCTTCCATCTCTCTGGAAAAGCCATGTATCTGAATCTATGTCCGGTGCAGCATTTGTTGCAGCCCATCCCATACCATTCCATGAACCGGCTTCAAACACATAGGTGTTTGACATAACACCCCAACAGCCGTTTGTACCACGTTTTGACTGATCAAGAGAAATAACATATTCACCGTCGGGAACAACGGTTGCGTTTGTAAGTTTTGCAGTATATCTGATGTAATCAGCTTTAGCATCTGCCGGAGGAGTAAGACCTGCAATCTGATTTTCAAGCAAAGGCCTGAGATTGAGATATTTAAGACTGTCATATGCTCTTTCAATTGCTTGTGTTGCTACAGTAACCTCAGAAGCTGTTGCATTTTCATTCATATAAATTTCATAACCGTCCTGCATGGCCTGAAGAAGTACGGTATATGTTGCGTTTGTGTAAAGTTCCTGAGATGTCTGAGCACCTTTCAGAAGTGCATGATAAAGTTCTATTTTTTCCGGTGACTGAGAATAAGCACGTCTGAACAATTTAAACTGTTCATTCTGGTTTGCACCTTCAACACTTTGGCTCCACTGTGCAAAGACTCCGTCAGAGTAGAACAAGTCAAGAATATGCCCCTGCTCTCCGATAACAAATTTATCAGAACTGCTTCTGTATGTGATATCCAGTTCAACAGGATCTAAAGACAATCCGATTCTTGAGTTTCCGTTTGAGTTGGTTGTTGTATCAAAATCAAGATATTTACCATTAATGTCCTGAATATAATACTTACCTGACATACCTTCCACAGGTGTAATCATCCACTCATTGGATTCAGATGTGTCTATTCTGTTTCTGTCAGTTCCTGTAATATTAACAGTCTGGAAACCAAGACCTTTAATTGTTGAATTTACAGTTTTTTCAGTATTTGTAAGAACAGCACCATTATAACTTGTCAGATTATCATGTGTTGTATAGAGCAGATACTTACCCGAAGGAATTATATTTCCATTTGTATGGACATACATCTGATAATAATTTTCTTCACCGGGAACGGGAATATTCAGAATGTCTTCCTTGAGTGTGGGGCTTACCTCGTTCTTTTCAAGAGCATCAAAAGCTGTGTTAATAGCATCAACTGCAGCATTCTTGTCTGAATCTGATACTGCATCATTGCCGTACTTTTCAAGACCTGACTGAACAGCATCAAGAAGGTTTGCATAAGATTCGTCTTCATAAGCGGCAGGATTTTCAGCCAATGCCTTTGCAATAGCATTGTAAAGAGCTACATCTGCTGCTGATGATGCATCAACTCTGCGGTAGAAATTATGCAGTTCATTTGAACCTGTTGCATTATTGATATTCTGAACATATTGACAGAAAAATGTTGCATCTGAGTCATTGAACAAATTAAGAAGCTGAGCATTATTGGATGCTGTAAGTCCGTTATAAACTATTGCCTTATTATCACCGGATACTTTACCTTCACCAACAAACAACTCTATCGGTGTATCAGATTCTGCCACAAGACAGTTTGCTGTTGTTATAATATTAACATATTTGCCTGTAGACAATCTGAATGTATATCCGCCTGATAAATCACTGTTTTTTATTGTTATTTCATTGGCAGCATCTGTCCTCAGAATGTTACCGTCAGGAGTTGCTGACTGACGAACAAAACCTGTTTTTGAAGAATTTGAATTTGCAGAATATTGAGGGGTCATAACATATCCTGCTGAGTTGTAAATTATATACTGCCCATCTTCAAGAAGTCCGACATCACCGAAACGCTTAACTTCGTTACCTTCAACAGTATAAAGCTTGAGAGCTGTGCCTGAAGCACTTACACCTGCAGTATTTGCAGAAGTTGCAGAATATGTGATAAAGTTTGTGCCGTCACCGATTTTAACGGTGCCGTCTGCAAAAACAACGTCAAGCTCCTGCGGAACAAGAGAAACAGAAGCTCCGTTTGAATTGATATTCAGGAATTCATTTGTAACATTTACACCTGTAAATGAAACAGTGTATTTGCCGTTATCAAGCTTTGAGAAATAGAATGACTGTGAAGACACAGTTGCATCTGCACCGCTTGTCTGAAGAGTGCCTGATGAAGCTGATGTTGTTCCGAGAACACCTGTTGATGTATTTCCTGTTGTATCTGCACCTGAGATAATGTATGTACCTGAAGGTACAGATGTTATCACACCTGAACCGAGTGTGTAAAGCTCATATGTAACCTCTGTCACGGGCGCATCAAGGCTATTGAATGCATCAGAAAGGAATTCATAACGAGCCTGATTATCAAGCTTGCTTACATCAACTGTCTGATCGAAAATTTCTTCAAATTCGTCTGTCAGCTCATCGCCTCTTTCAGGCTCTGATGTAAGACCGATTGACTGATAAGGCAGGTCTGTGGGGGCAACCGTAACGTTGATCTTACCTGAATTTTCAGTTGACTTAACGATAATGAGAGCCTTACCGTTGAACATCTGAATCTGAGCAGATGTGTCTGAAAGAAGAGCTGTTGAGCTCTGGAATTTCTTATCTGTTGCTGCATTACCGTTATCTACTGCGGCAATGATACCTGCACCGCTGTTACTTGTAAGTGTTACATTGATTGTGCCGTTATAATCATTTACAAAGTTACCGTTTGCATCAACAGCTGTAACTTCAATGTAATTGAAGCTGTCACCGTCTGCTGTGAGAGTTGTGTCGTCATTCCATGCTTCAACAGTGATGTTTGCAGCACGGTTTGAATAAACCTTCTTTGTACCGATTGTGTCTGTAATTTCCGCACCGCCCTGTGACTGATAAGCTTTAAGGGTAAGTGTAGCGGAAGAATCATATTTAACCTCAAAAAGAGGATAAAAGTTATGGTCGTTTGAATCTGTAAGTGTGCCGATTTTACAAAGTGAAGAATCAACAACAGTTTCGGTATATGTTCTGTAGCTGAAACCTGCGGCTGTTGGATGTGTTGTTGCTGTTGCCTTTGCAATTACGTTTCCGTTATAAAGAAGCTCCACATAGGGTGCATTTGTGTAAATTGCAGTATCAACATAACCGCTGCCGTCAACAACAAGGTTTGAGCTGTTCCATGTGCCGGGAACAAGATGAAGTGTTGTTTCATCTGTATTCCAGAATGCACTATAGAGCCATGCAGAGTCCTTATAAAAACCTGCAGTGTCGATAGGACCGAAATATGATGAGTTGGGATATGCATAAGGGCTGTTAGCTTTTTTATATGCATTCCACGGAGTAGGTTCGCCTATATAGTCAAAGCCTGTCCAAATGAATTCACCTGAGAACCAGTCATTTACTATTGTATAATACCATGCATCTGCGGCTGTATTACCCCAACCTACCTTTGAAGCATCATATGCACTTATCTGGTAATCAGCTGAACTTGCATAATTTGCATAATGTTCATATATTGTTGATGAATTGAATGCCTGATAAGAATGAGGATATTTATAAACACCTCGGCTTGAAAGAGCAGATGCTGTTTCTGAACCTACAAAGGGCATACCGTATGAAGAGTGATTGTTAAGATAATCATTAAGATGATAGTTACCGCCGAAAATGTCCATATAATTATCTATGGGCTGTTTGCTTCCCTTGTTGTTACCCCAGAGAATCGGGCGTTCATCAAGGCTGTCAATAATATTTTTGAGATCAGAAGCAATATCTGTTGCGCCTGTATCGTCAAGCTCGTTACCTACGTCCCATACAAAAATGCTGGGATTGTTTCTGTCACGGAGAACAGTCTGCTTGACAACAAACTGATACCATTTAAGACCTGAACCGCCCATAATTTTGTTATCAGAAGCAATTGCTGTTCTGAAATTGGGACCGAAGTCGTATGTATTACCGTTTTTGCTTGTGTACCATCCATCGAACATTTCCTGCATAAAGAGAATACCGAGTTCATTACAGATGTCAATATACATTTCAGGGAATACGTTATGCGCACCTCTGATTGCGTTTACGCCCATTCCCTTGAGGATTGAAAGCTGACGATAAATAGCATCATACTCCTGAACAGCACCGAGACCACCCTGATCAAGATGCATACAAACACCCTGAAGCTTGAGATTCTGACCATTGAGTGAGAAACCTGATGTCTGGCTCCATGAAGACCATGTATAGCCGAAATCAGTATAATACTCGTCTACGACTTCCCCATTTTCGGAAATTCTGATACGAACTTCATACATATTGGGTGAAGTTACAGACCAGAGCGCAGGTGACTGCACTTCTGCCGTAAGATTTACATAAGCAGGGGTTTGGGGATTTACTGTAAGTGATTTTCTTGCTGTTGCAACAACTGAATCTGAAGAATCAAGAATATCGGCAACAATCTCAATAGGCTCTGAAGAATTAAGAACATTGTGAATTTCTACATCAATATTTGTTGTGCCGTCTGTACCGTTTGATGCAGCAAGGTCAGGTGTTGTAACCTGCACACCGTAACGGCCTACGTGAACAGCTCTGAGAACGTTGAGTGTAACGTCACCGATAAGACCTGAACCTGAATACCAACGGCTTGAGGGTATGTTATTAACAACCTTGACAGCAATAACATTCTGTGTTGCACCGTCAAAGTAAAGATAGTCAGTGATATCAAATGAAAATGAGTTGTAACCGTTGAAGTTTTCACCGATTTTTGTGCCGTTTACATAAACAGTTGTTTCCTGATATGATGCACCGAAATTAAGAATGAAAACTCTGTCGTGAACAGCCTGGGGAAGAATAAAACTCTTACGGTACCAACCTGTTCCGCCGGGCAAGCTACCGCTTTCACCTTCAGTATTGCTTGTTGTGAAGTCCTGAATAATACTGAAGTCGTGCGGAAGGCTTACATCATCCCATGACTTATCACTGTAAGCAGTTGAATAAGCACCTGCAACGTCTCCGTAATTAAATTTCCAACCCTTGTTGAAATTAAGCTCATACCTCGGCTCATTTGCTATCTGCTCACCGCTGAGTTCCTCTGCAAGAGCAATGATAGCCATTGCCGGAATTGATGTAAATACCATCAATAAACTCATCAGAACTGTAAGCAGCCTGATGCCGAAATTCATCTTTCGAGTTTTCATAAAAACACCTCAATAAAAATCCTTATTAAAAAAAAGTTATATTTTTACACATTAATATACATAATAATAATATCAGAAAATGCAAGCAAAATCAACCCCCCACAAACATGTTTCAAAAAAAAACACCACATTTCATTCACAAATGAGAAACAAAAAAAATACCGACAACGGAGAAAACCGCTGTCGGCATAAAATTTTGTTAAATTTTATCAGGAAATGAATGCGTGAGCCGCACCAAGTTCCGCAGATGTAAATTTGCAGTAAATATCAACGGGAATACCTTCAACACAGCCTTCACTCATAGCAAAACTGTTTTTTGAGAAGGTAAAATCATTTCCGAGGATACTCTGAAGAAGATCGAGGTCAGCCTTAACGATGCAGGAACCGTAACCGCCGTTGTATCCTGTTATTGCAAGAGATATTGTAGGTTTCATATAAGATTTCACGTTAAATACCTCCTTAAGCGAATAATGAATTGATGAATGAAAGAATCTTGTCAAAGAATGCTTTGATTGAATCAAAGAACTTTGCAATTGAATCAACAAATGATGTTGTTACATCTGATGATTCAGATTCATTTTCATTTACGTCGGGAATTTCAGCAGGAATATCCTCTGAGTTGTCCATATTATCGTCAGGTGTAACAACGGGAGCCTGAGGCATAACAGAGGGATCAAGAGGAGTAAGTTCTTCTTCCTTGGGCTGATTAGGAATAACTTCATCTGAAGGAGCAGCCATCATCAGTCTCATACGGGGAAGAGCTGACATCATCATGGGAGCAATACCACCGTCAATAACTTTGATGTTGCCGACTGCAAGAAGACCGTCGCCGATATTCTGAATTGTTACAAGACCGTTTTCAACATAATTTGTAATATCATAATACATTTCTGTTGAACTTGAAACAGGAATCTGAGCACTGCCGATTTTTACAGTTGTTGCTTTGCCGACTGCACGAAGGCTTATCATTGTTTTCTGGAAACCTTCTGTAACATTGAAGCCGATAGCACTGTTCTTTTTGCTGAGATAAATCTCATTCATGGGAGTTTTTGAACCGGGTGTACCGTAGTCAGAGAAGTCAATTGTTTCGTTTGTATTGCCTTCAACATAAGCAATAAGGTTATTGCCTGTGCCTGAAATAATATCACTGCCGGTTGCGAGGCCGCTCATTACATTATAGTATGAAGAACCTCTTTCTGATTCAACATAATCACCTGTCATACTGCCCATGGGATTATAAACCCTGAAACCGTCAAAGTAGTTGTTAAGAGTGTCAACAGGTCTGCCGCTGGAAGTTGTTGTACGTGCGAATGTGCTTACAGCTGAACCGCCTGCACCTGTACCACCGTTGAATACTGAATTTGCATCAGCAAAGAGCACTTCAATATCTTCACCGAGAAGCTCTTCCATACCGATATTTTCAAGAACAGCTTCAGCAACCATCCATGCTGTATCGGGAGAATAGAAGTTGATTGCTCCTTCTGAATACAGAGTTCTTGCAAGAGGTCTTGCATTTACCATTGAAGCAAGATATGCTGCTGTGATTTCAACAGTATATGTGCCGTAATCTGCATTTTCATGATGAATAACGGGAACCTGATGAAGAAGACCGTTTGTAAGGTAATCTGTGTCTGTATAATATGTATCAATAATATATATCTTTTCAACCTTACCTTCACTGTTTCTGATTGTTACAACCTGAATACCGGTTTCGGGACCGCAGGCAGAAA
>JAZUCO010000049.1:0-13802 GCA_045639185.1 Acutalibacteraceae bacterium | reverse complement strand
TATTTAGATCTTGTTCTTCAGGATATCAACAATGCAGAAACAAATCAGGATGCATTTATGATCGTTGGTGATATCACAGAAAACAGCCTTGATCAGGAATGGCAGATGATCAGAGAATATCTCACTACATACAATTACGGTGAAAATCTTCTCCTTGTAGCCGGTAATCACGACGTAAGACTTTTCGGCGGTGATGCGGCAACAGAAAGATTTGCAGCATTCTCCAATGAGTTTAATGATTTTGAAATTGCTGCTCAGAACTATACATATGAACTCAACGGTTACAAGTTCATTGTAATGGGTTCAGACGGTTACGCTTTTGAAGAAGCAAACATCAGCGATGAACAGGTTGAATGGCTTGATGATGAACTTGCAGCAGCAACAGCAGACGGCAAACCCGTATTTGTTGCACTTCATCAGCCTCTTAAGAACACACACGGTCTTCCTCTCACATGGGGTGACGGTAAAAACGCAAATGCAGGTCACGTAGGTAAGCAGAGCGATGCTATCCAGGATGTTCTTAACGACTATGAAAATGTTGTTCTTATCACAGGTCACCTTCATACAGGTTTCGGTCAGTACACATACGAATACACAGACGGTATCCATATGGTTAACCTTCCCGGTGCAGGTAAAAACAACAAAGACGGTGAATACAACAACTTCTCAACAGGCTACTCTGTAGAAGTTTACGAAGACGAAATCATCTTCAGAGCAAGAGATTACGCAAACGGCAAATATGTGCCCGAATACGATATAACAATTCCCGTTGTATAAAATTGATTCCGCAGATTTCTTATGAAGTCTGCGGATTTTTTTTATGAAGTCTGAGGATTATTTATTGACACTCTATTTTATATAATGTAAAATATTTATATGAAAGGGGCGTATTTTATGAAACTTAAAAAAGTTCTGTCCGTTATAATGGCAGTATTGCTTTTTTGCTCGGTTTTCAGCGTTGCTTCAGCTGCAACATACAGTCACGTAAACCTGAATGTACCTTATTTCAGGCAGAGAGCAAGCGGAATGTGTTCATTCTGTGCTTTTTCAATGGCAGAGGCTTATGCAACGGGTTACGGTGCAAACAGCGATGTTGTTTATCAGGCAATCAGAACAGCTCACGCACCTTCAAGTGACGGTGGTTATATTGCTGATCCTGCAAGGTCTCCTGCACTTATTGACGGCAAGAGATATAAATCAATTACGCTCGATTATGCCACAATTTACAGCTATCTTAAAAATGGTCAGCCCGTTGTTATATACAGAACGGGAAGTGATTCTCTTAAGCACTGGGCGGTAATTTACGGCTATACAGGCAGTACAACAACACTTCAGTGGGAGAATTTTCAGGTTATCAACGGTGTACTCACTCAGAATAATAACTATGTGAAGAAAGAATCTCTCAAATCATTCCTTTCTGCAAGCGGAGCAAAACTTTCACACGCTGTTGTGCGTGTAAACGGTGTTCTTGCTCATAAAAATAACACTTCCTACAGCCAGGAAATGAACAGCTATTTCGCAAACTGTTCCGTTTATGATATAACAGAAACAAATGCCACAATAAAGGGAATTTTTATAAATAATACTTCAATCAGCTCAGCAGGTTTTTATATCGGCACAGATTCAGGCAATCTTAAAAAGATAACAAAGAATCTTTCAGGCGGCTCAGACGGTGCAGGCACCTGCAGAAGTATCTTTTATTCAATGAATAAGTGGTACGGTACACTCAAAGCAGGCACAAAGTATTATTATAAATTGTATTACATAAAAGGCGGAAAAGAGTATGCAAGTCCCGTCAACTGGTTTGTGACAAAAGGGCAGAGCGTGACTCTCAGCAGTATTTCTGTTGCCTCTCTTCCCACAAATGTCAATTATTATGTGGGTGAAACTCTCAATACATCGGGGCTTACACTCTCTGCAAAATACAGCGATAATTCTGTAAAAACTATAACTTCGGGATTTACCTGCAGCCCCACGGCTTTCACAAAAACAGGTATACAGACCGTTACTGTCACATACAGCGGTAAAACAACCATTTTCAGCGTGAATGTTAAAGAAAAGGTAACAGAAACAACAACAGTCACCACAACAATTCCGCCTACAACCACTACAATTCCTGCGGTGACAACAACTGTTCCTATCGGCAACCCGTCAGATGAGTCAACAACAGCACCGTCTGTTACAATTCTCAAGGGAGATATGAATCTCGACGGAAGAATCAACGCTTCAGATGCAAGAATAGCTCTGAGAATTGCCGCACAGCTTGAAACAGCAGAAGGCTTGCTGTTTACAATAGGCGACGTAAACGAAGACGGAAAAATCAATGCTATGGACGCAAGAAAAATCCTCCGTGTCGCAGCACAGATAGAAACTATGTAAAAATGCAATAAAAAAGGAGTCGGATTTCCGACTCCTTTTTTATTTCTTATTTTTTCCAAAAGCATTAACGAGAGTTATCAGCGCATCAAGCTGAGAATCAGACAAGTCTTTGAGTATGTTTGTTACATCTTCAGTTTTTTTGTCCTTGAAAAGATTTTCATTGAAAAAATCACCGGGAGTAATATCAAGATATTCGCACATATAAAAGAACATAGACATTGACGGCAAAGCTTTCTGATTTTCAATTTTGTTTATATAACTTTCACTTTGACCTAATGACAAGCTCATATCTCTGGCTGAAACATTTTTTTTGTTACGAAGTTCAAATAAGCGTTGAGAAAACCATTCGATATTCATAGAAGTCAACTCCTTGTTCAATATAATTATAATATATTGTGTACAGATAATAAGGAATATAATTCTCTATTTTGCTTGACATGCAGAATATAATGATATATAATTTCACCAATGCATAATTTGATTATCAGTTTTACGGTTTTGCAGAATTTGATACAAGAGGGATGCGAAATTATGAGCAGATTTAAGAAGTTAGCAATCGGTTTTGTTTGTCTCGGAATGCTTTTTGTGAACAGTATCGGAATTGTTGCATACGCTAAAGAGGAAAATGATGTTATATCAGACAATATTTTTGATGTAACAGTATTCGGTGCAACAGTTGATGATGAATCTGATGACGGCTCAGCAATTCAGGGGGCATTTGATGCGTGTAATGAGGTGGATGGTGGTACAGTTTATTTTCCTAAGGGAATATATAATGTTTCAAAAACAATCTTCTTTTACAGTAATCAGAATATTCTGTTTGAAGATGGTGCTGTAATGAAACGAGTTGCAAATTCCGAAAATGTAAAAGATACATGCGGTGTATTTTTGTGTAACTGGTTTGATGTTGAGAATACTAATTCAGAGACATCATCTGTAGCCTGCAGAAACGTTGTTATTTCCGGTGGTATGTTTGACGGTGGGGGAGCAACACCAACAGAATCACCTTGTCCTGTTGCAATGATAAATACTTGTCATGCCGATAATGTTGTTATAGAAAATTGCAAATTTATAAATAATTACAATGCTCATTGTATTGAAATCAATTCTTCAGACAATGTTACAATCAGTAATTGTGAATTTGATGATTATTACGGCACAACATCTCAGGTAAGATATAACGAGATTATCCAGATTGACAAAAGTGTAAATGCTGCGTTAGGAACTTATTTTGACGGTGCATCATACAGAACATTAAGAGGATATAATTCCGTAACATATATTGACTACGTTTCTCCTGATTGCAAAGGATGCAGTAATATCATCATAAAAGATTGCGATTTTATATCAAATGCGTATTGTTCTGCAATAGGTAATCACCATGAGTCTCCGTACTCAACAACAAACAGTATAATTCAGATTTTTAATAATACTTTTTCAGGCGGAACAAGTTCAAGAGGTTATATAGTTTTTGATTGCCATACCACAGATATTGAAATTTTTGACAATAAATTTTACGGTGGCGAATGCGGTGTAACCGTAAATGCCGATTCAGCCGAATGTAATGTTTATAACAATGAGTTTTATAGCTGTAAAGTCATAAGTAAAGGTGATGTTACAGCATATGATAATTATATTGAAGAAGTGAAAGAAGAAAAGAAGACCGGATTTGCATTGATACTGGAAACGATAAAAGAGTTTTTCAATAATATTCTGAATTTTATTATGACATTGTTCGGAATGTGATAAAAACAAAGGAGCCGTTCATCGAACGACTCCTTAATTTTATGTTTTATTATTTTACTGCTTCGAGAAGAGCGTCAACTTTGTCTGTATGCTCCCAGGGAAGATCGATATCTGTTCTGCCCATGTGACCGTAAGCAGCTGTCTGGCTGTAGATAGGTCTTCTGAGATCAAGTGTATCGATGATAGCTGCGGGACGAAGGTCAAATACCTTGTTAACAGCTTCTGCAAGCTTTTCGTTTGAAACCTTGCCTGTGCCGTATGTGTTGACCATTACTGAAACGGGACGTGCAACACCGATTGCATATGCAAGTTCGATTTCGCACTTCTTTGCAAGACCTGCAGCAACGATGTTCTTTGCAACGTATCTTGCAGCATAAGCAGCACTTCTGTCAACCTTTGTGGGGTCCTTACCTGAGAAAGCACCGCCGCCGTGAGCAGCATAACCACCGTATGTATCAACGATGATCTTTCTGCCTGTAAGACCGCTGTCACCAACGGGACCGCCGATAACGAATCTGCCTGTGGGGTTGATGAAGATCTTTGTGTTGTCGTCAATAAGCTCTGCAGGAATAACTGGAGTGATAACCTTTTCGATAAGGTCTTTTCTGATCTGTTCCTGTGTTGCTTCTTCCTTGTGCTGAGTTGAAATAACAACAGCTTCGATTCTTACAACCTTGTCATCGTCGTATTCAACTGTAACCTGAGTCTTACCGTCGGGACGAAGATAACCCAGTGTGCCGTTCTTTCTTACTTCTGTAAGCTTGAGAGCGAGCTTGTGAGCAAGAGAAATGGGCATAGGCATAAGTTCTTCTGTTTCGTCACAAGCAAAACCGAACATCATACCCTGATCACCTGCACCGTGAAGGTTGTACTTATCGTCGTCGCCTTCCTTCATTTCAAGTGACTTGCTTACACCGATGCTCGTGGCGGGTGACTGCTTGTCAAGTGTTGTGAAAACAGCACATGCATTGCCGTCAAAACCTGCTTCGGGTGAATCGAAACCGATGTCGCAGATTGTCTTTCTGATGATTGCGGGAATGTCAATAGTTGCTTCTGTAGTGATTTCACCCATAACCATTGCCATACCTGTTGTGCAGCAGCTTTCACAAGCTACTCTTGAATACTTGTCCTGAGCGAGAAGAGCATCAAGGACAGCGTCTGAAATCTTGTCACAGACTTTATCGGGATGTCCTTCAGTAACTGATTCTGAAGTAAAAAGTCTTTTTGCCATTTTTCTTTCCTCCGTATATAAAATTGAATTATTAACAATAAAAAAGCTCACAGACTGATCCGTGAGCTGATAGCCTTATCTCTCGGTCAGACCGTCGGATTTAGCACCTTGCTTTATGCAGGTTGCCGGACATCACAGGGCCGATCCCTCCGTCACTCTTTATAAGGAGTATTTAATTCGTTGTTATTCTACAATAAACAATGTGTTTTGTCAAGTGGAAATCATTGCTTTTTCATTATTGGTGAAATACGCTTATAAATTGCAAAACACATAAGTGAAACTATCATCATTTTGACGAAATTGAAGGGCAGATTGAAGATTGCAATTGCCTCAAAAAGGTTGTCAACAGAGGGAAGTATTGCCTGATACATACCGAGTATTGCTTCTTCGGGCATACCGAGTACTTTTACATAAAGGGGATAAACGATATAGTAATTTGAGAAAACGCTGAAAACTGCCATATAAACGGATGCGATTACACAACTGATAAGTGCCCATTTCTTGTTCTTTTTCTTTTTGTAGATAAGAGCTGATATACCCACAAAAACTGCACCGAGCACAAAGTTTGAGATTTCACCTATTGCACCGGTAGATGAAATGAAAACGTGAATGAAATTCTTTATAAAGCATACTGCAATGCCCCACAGAGGACCGTATGCAAAGCCGGTAATGAGTGCGGGAAGCTCTGAAAAATCAAGCTTTATGAATGCAGGCATAATGGGTACCGAAAATTCAAGCATCATAAGTGCAAATGCCAATGCTCCCATTACTCCGGTTACTGTCAATGCTTTTACATTGACTTTTTTAGATTTTTTTGATTTCATTTTTATCACCTTAAAATAAAAAATACGCACTGAAAATATCAGAGCGTAAAAAGACAAACGGATATGTTTTCTTCTTCCATCCGGACTATAACCGTCGGTAACGGAATTTCAGCGTTTCGGCACCAATAGGTGTTCGCAGACTTTACTGCCGGTGGGGAATCGCACCCCGCCCTGAAGATATTTTCTTTACTTTTTTATTATATGCCGTAAAAAAATATATGTCAATAGAAAATATGTGTAGACAAAAACTTTTTTTTATAGTAAAATATAAAAGATAATGAATATGAGGTGTTGAAAATGGCACATTTGAAAACAATATTTTATGATAAAGTAGACAGAAACTGTCCTCTTGCCGAGTATCCCCGTCCGCAGTTTCAGCGTGATTTCTGGGTGAATCTCAACGGTGAGTTTGACTATGCAATAACAGATGCAAATGTATCTTTCCCTGTTGATTATGAGGGCAAGATAATTGTTCCTTTTGCAATTGAGTGTGCACTTTCAGGTGTTGAAAAGCACATCACAAAGGATGACAGACTCTGGTACAGAAAGAAATTCACTCTTTCAGATGAATTCAAAGGAAAGAGAGTTATTCTTAATTTTGAAGCAGTTGACTGGGAATGTAAAGTCTATGTCAATAAATCACTTGTAGGCTCACACAAGGGCGGTTACAACGCATTTTCATTTGATATAACAGATTATGTAACAGACGGTGAAAATGAACTTGTTGTTTACGTTTTTGACCCCACAGATGAAGGCTGGCAGCAGAGAGGTAAGCAGGCAACAGAATCTCACGGTTTCTGGTACACAGCAACTTCAGGTATCTGGCAGACAGTATGGCTTGAAGCTGTTTCCGCTTCTCACATCGAGTCTGTAAGTCTTCTTCCCGATATTGACAAAGGTGTTATCAATGTAAAATCCTGCATCAAGGCAGATGGTGAATATACACTCAAAGCTACTGTTTACGACGGTGAAACTGTTGTTGCAGAAGCAGAGATTTCAAAGGACAGCAATATTGCAATTCCCGATTTCAAACTCTGGAGTCCCGAAGAACCCAATCTCTATGATATGGTGCTGGAGCTTGTTTCAGACGGTAAAGTTGTTGATAAGGTAAAGACATACTTTGGTATGAGAAAGTTCAGTATGGGTAAAGACAGCAAGGGATATATGCGTCTGTGCCTTAACAATAAACCCTATTTCCATAACGGTCTTCTTGACCAGGGATACTGGTGTGACGGTGGTATGACACCTCCTTCAGACGAAGCTATGATT
This sequence comes from Acutalibacteraceae bacterium, assembly GCA_045639185.1. Classification (GTDB taxonomy): domain Bacteria; phylum Bacillota; class Clostridia; order Oscillospirales; family Acutalibacteraceae; genus UBA1081. The sequence continues at coordinate 6,353 of JAZUCO010000049.1, read as the reverse complement.
TACGATATTCAGAAGATGAAAGATCTCGGTTTCAATATGCTTCGTAAACATATCAAGACAGAGCCTGCAAGATGGTATTATCATTGCGACAGACTCGGTATGCTTGTATGGCAGGATATGATAAGCGGCGGTAAGGCACTCAGTCAGTTCTTTGCAGGTGTGATTCCCATTTTTCAGGGTGGATTTATTCCCGTTGCAGCTTTCTCAATGAAGGATGATAAGTACAGCATTTTCAACAGAGACAAGAAAGAATGGCGAGACTTCTTTGAGGCAGAAATGTATGAAATGATGGATCAGCTTTATAACTGCGTTTCAATTGCAACATGGGTACCTTTCAACGAAGGCTGGGGTCAGTTTGATGCTGCAAGAATCGGCAATGCAGTTAAGTCTTTTGACCCCTCAAGACATTGCGACCACGCAAGCGGATGGTATGACCAGAAAGCAGGCGACTTCAGAAGTATTCACAGATACACAATTCCCGTTCAGGTTCCCAAAAAGGAAAACAACAGAGCATTTGTACTCAGTGAATTCGGCGGCTATTCTCACATTATAGACGGCCACGTATGGAACAAATCAAAGAGCTTCGGTTATATGATGTATAACTCAAAAGAATCGCTCACAAAGGCTTACAGAAAGCTTTTTGAAAAGCAGATTATCCCCAACATCGCAAAGGGGCTTTCTGCAACTGTCTATACTCAGGTTAGTGACGTTGAATTTGAAGTAAATGGTATTCTTACTTATGACCGTGCTATTGTCAAGGTTGATGAGGCAACTCTTAAAGAGATTAACAGTAAAATGAAACTTTGATATTGTCACACATTTTTTGTGTCAGGTTGACAATTTAAGTTTAATATGATAAAATCACTTCATAGATTATGGAGTGATTTTTTTTTATGGCTCACAAAAAGATAAAGTCTTATAATATAGTCATAACAGCGCTTATGACAGCACTGATTGCAGTATGCTCCCTTGTTTCAATTCCCGTGGGGGCAGTGCCCGTTACGCTTCAGACCTTTGCGGTGTTTGTTTCAATCGGAATCTGCGGCTGTAAAAAGGGTGCAGTATCTGTACTTTTGTATATACTCCTCGGCATTGTCGGGCTTCCCGTGTTTTCAGGCTTTCAGAGCGGAATGGGTGTCATTGCAGGGCCCACGGGAGGTTATATAATCGGATTTCTGCTGTCTGCATTGATTGCAGGTTTTATAAGTGAAAAAAGCGGCAGAAAAATCGGTTTTCTTATATTGTCATTTGTCGTAGGACTTGTAATCTGTTACCTTTTCGGACTTTTGTGGTATATATACGTTTTCTCAGGCGGCAAGGCAGATTTTGCATCAGCATTTTCATTGTGCGTGTTGCCTTATATAATTCCCGACTGCATAAAAATCGTGCTTGCGGCAGTTGTTTCAAAAACAGTGGGAGAGAGGTTGAAAAAAATATGAAGACATCTGAAAAAGTACTTGAAATCCTTGAGAAGAATAAAGGCGGATATGTTTCGGGCGGAAGTATTGCAGAAAGTCTGTTTCTCAGCCGTAATTCTGTGTGGAAAGCCGTGAGAAATCTTCAGGATAAAGGATATAACATCGGTGCTGTCACAAACAAGGGGTACATTCTTTATAACGATAATAATTTTATTTCCGCACAGAGCGTTGCAAAATTTGTGAGTGCGGAAAACATCAGCATTTCTTTTTATGAGAGTGTTGATTCAACCAATACAATGCTCAAAAAAATGGCAGAAAACGGAGCACCTGAGGGGACTGTGATTATTGCTGCAGAGCAGACCTCGGGCAGAGGCAGACTCGGCAGAAGTTTCTCTTCACAAAACGGCACGGGCATTTATTTCAGCATTCTTTTAAGACCTGATATGAAACCCACCGAATCACTTCTTATCACAACATGTGCCGCTGTGGCTGCCGCAAAGGCAATTGAGTCAAACACGGGCAGAGTTGCTTCAATCAAATGGGTGAATGATATTTTTGTGCGTGACAGAAAGGTTTGCGGTATTCTTACAGAAGCTTCATTTGACCTTGAAAACGGAAGACTCAGTTATGCTGTGCTCGGAATAGGTATCAATATGTATTTTCCTGAGGATTCTGTGCCCGATGATATAAAGGGCATTGCAGGCGGTATTTTTGACGAAAAACCTGACGGTGATGCTGTAAGCCGTATTGTTGCAGATGTCATCAACAACTTTTTTGCAGATTACAAAACCCTCTCGGGCAGGCATTTTCTTTTTGATTACACAACACGCTCATACCTTGACGGTAAAGCGATAAATGTAATCAAACCCACTCAGGTCAGAAAGGCTACTGCACTCGGAATTGATGAGGATTTCAGACTTCACGTGCGTTATGAAAACGGTGAAGAGGAATTCCTTTCTTCCGGTGAAGTCAGCACAAAGCTTGACTGATCAGGTCTCTGATGTTATACTTTTGTAGGTGATAATATGTTTGTTGTTATCGGTGCAGGCGGATTTCTTGCAAGTGAATTCATTTATTCGGTGCTCGAAAAAACCGATGAAAAAATTCTTGCTGTTGCACGCAGCAGAAATGTGGCTTGTGAAGAAAATGAAAGGGTAGAAGTGCTCACGGGTGATTTGCGTGAGACAGCCTTTCTCGATGAAGTTGCCGCAAAAATAAATGCTTCTGATAATGTGAAGATTTTATGGACAGCTGCGTGTCACAACATTGATTTTGTGGCAGAAAATCCTGATGCGGCACATTATATAAATGTTGACGTGCCCGACTATCTTCTCGGCAGAATAAAAAATATAAATAAACTGTTTTTTACTTCAAGTGATACTGTTTACGGTGAGGGCGGAGAATATCTTTTCAAAGAAGATGACGCTCTTTCTCCCGTCAGTGTTTACGGCAGACAGAAAGCAGAAGCGGAAAACGTTTTTGCAAAGTATGGCGGTGTGTCTCTGAGATTACCTCTTATGTTTTCTTTCAGCAAAGCTCCTGCAAAAAAGCATTTCTGCGATACTGTGACAGAAAATCTCAGAAACGGCAGAGAAACCTCTCTTGTAACGGGATTTTTAAGGTCTGTGCTTGATTATAAAACTGTTGCCGATATAACTCTGGAACTTTTTGATAAAGAATCATTACCTGCTATGCTCAATGTTGCAGGTGATGAATGTCTTTCAAAATATCAGTTGGGACTAATGCTTGCCGCAAAACTCGGTTGTGATGCGTCTCTCATTATTCCTGCAGAAAAATGGGGCGAGTTCAGAGAAGGCGCAATCCGTACGGATTCCACACTTCTTGATAATTCTCTTGTAAAAAAGATTCTCGGCAGGGAAGAGATTAAAATAAGTTTATGAGGTGTATAAAATGAAGAAAATAACAGCATTGATTATTTGTATTGCAACGGTGCTAAGTTTTTCAGCCTGCAAAAAAGCTGACGGCGGAGCAGAAGCAGAATCGGGCACTATTGCTTTTGAAAGTGCAGAAAAAGCTTATGAAGAAATGATAAATGCCGCAGCCGGCGGAGATTATGCAAAGGCTGTGCAATGCTATAATTCAGGTGCGGCAGGTGTGGAAGATACTGATGTTGTGAATTGGTATTTTTACTCACTTGCAATGGCAGAGTATACAGAAAACGGCTGTGTAGGTTATCCTCTCACCATTCTTGAGTATAATGTGAATGCCGATTTTGAACCTGCAAAAATAGCAAAAGGCGAGCTTATGAAGCAGGTAAGAGATTACAACGGTGTTTATGAATGCAGCGGTGTATATCTTTATATTATTGACGGTAAAATCGGAATCGGTGTCGGTCAGCATCTGACAGGTACTGTTTTCTGTAATGCTGAAGTAGCTGTTAAGGATGGCAAAGTTTATTACGCGGAAAGAAAAGCAGACGGCTCACACGTTTTGCTTTATTCAATCGAAAGACAGAATAATTCTATTGTTATAACCGCACTTGAGAGCAATACTCAGGATATGTATTCAGGTACTTATTCTGTTTCTCCCGCAGAGTATCCGGAGCTTATATACTGATAAAAAAATTTCGCAGGAACTTTAAGTTTCTGCGAAAATTTTTTTTGCATCGTTATAACCTTTGTTATAATAATCTGTAAGTTTTTTTGCATCGGTTGTAATCATATTAAGTCCCTTGTCATTATCGGGAGAAATGATTACCGCTTTGCCTTCTTTTACATATCTGTCGAGTGCATCAAGCTGGCTGTTGTAAATTTCGGGACGTCTTTTCATCAGCTCCAACACCTTGGGTGAATCTTTCAGAAAAGGTTTCATAAGTGATGAAAATTCACGGTTCTTTTTTGCTGCAGGTCTCGGTATGATAACATATACCTTGTCACAACCCATTTCAATTGCTTTTCTGATGGGAATAGGAGCTGCAACACCGCCGTCTGCGTATCTTTTTCCTTCGTGAATGAATGGTTTGCAGGCAACGGGCATAGCGCAGGATGCCTTTATCGTCCACAAATCGTCTTTTGCAATATCTTCTTTGGTGAAATATTCTGCTTTGCCCGTGTCTGCATTTGTCACAACAGTAATAAGCTGAGATTCTGATTTTTCAACCTCTTCAAAATTCAACGGACATTCACCGTCTGAATCTGACAGAGCTGAATAAATGTAGTCAAGGTTGAAAAATGAACCTGTTTTCAGCATATTTCCGTAACTCATATACTCTTTTCTTGAGGAGAATTCCGCATAAAAACGGTATGTTCTGCCTCTTTGTTTTGCAAGGAAAGAAACGAGGTTTGCGCTGCCTGCCGAAACGCCTATGCATACATCAAAAGTGATGTTGTTGTCAAGAAAATAATCAAGCACACCGGCACCGTATATGTCACGCATACCGCCGCCTACATCAATTATCCCTATCATAAAAATCACCTTCCGAAACAGCGAGATTTTTGATATCCCAGGCATCTTCAGCCAAAAACAATGCTGCGAATTTCGGACTTGTTGCAAATGAAAAATGGTCTTTTTCGCAGATGATAATGTGATTTGCAAGTCGTGCGTGAATTGCCTGAAGCACAACTGCAATTCTGTTTGTTACCATAATATCAGCCTGTGATGGAGCTGAAATTCCTCCCGGATGATTGTGTGCAAGAATAACCTGAGTTGCATTGCAGAAAAGAGTTTCTTCAATGAGTTTTCTTGTGTCAACCTGGGTGAAATCTGTTGCCCCTTCGCTGATAATAACTGTTTTTAGGATTTTGCCCGCATTGTTGAGGCAGACAGCTACAAGAGATTCTTTTTTCAATGTGTCAAAATACGGACGCAGATATTCAACAGCTTCAGTTTCGTTGAGAATATGCTTTTTGTCTGCATTTTTGTTTTTCATATATCGTTTTACAATTTCGGGAATAAGCTTGAGCAGTATTGCAGAATGTTCACCGATACCGTTTATTTCTTTCAATGCTCCGTAGGGTGCATCAAAAACACCGTTCAAAGATCCGAAACGGTTGATAAGCTCGTGAGCCATAACATTTGTATCAGCTCTGGGAGTAGAGTAGAAAAGCAATAACTCAAGAATGTTATGGTCAGGAAAAGTGTCAAGCTTTTCGTCTTTTATGAATTGTTCTTTTATTCTTTTTCTGTGACCTTCGTGTATGTTTTTTCTAATGTCATTCATAATTTTCACCTGTGGGATTAAGTAATCAAAAAGCAGTTACTCAATAATAGGGTAACTGCCGTAGTGAAAGTTTTATTCTGCAAAATCAACACTTTCTACTGCTTTTCTGAATTTTTCAAGAGTGTTTACAAAAACACTTTTACCGTAGCAGAGAAGTTTTTCATTGTCATCGTCATCACAAAGTGCTGCAAATGTTTTGCCTATAACATCGGGAGCAGTTTCCTTGTCGCTGAGATTCATATAATAGAATGAGAATGCTGTTGAAGCAAGGAGCTCATTGTAGAGTGCGGGTGAATCCTCTGTAAGAGTATCATAAAGAGTGGAGATTGCTGCTGTGGAAAGCAGTTTGTCCTGCATATAATGGTTGAAAACATATTCAGCAGTAAAAACAGAAAGAATAATAGCCTGGTCTTTGATTCTTCTGTCGGGGGTTTCAATACCGCAACCGTGAGCCATATTCCATAATTCTTCTTTTTCTGCCGCTTCGCGGAATGAATCAGCAATTGTTTCACCAAGCTTTTTAGCTTTCGGCAGATTGCCTGAAATAACCTGACGCTTCATTTCGTCAACAAGAATAACCGGCTCGGAATTACTTGTCTGCTTTATGGGTGAAAATATTTTGATATCATAATCCTCGTTATGCATTTATATACTCCTTCAGCACATCAGCCTTCAGATGCAGCTGCCTGTGCTTCTAATTTTTTCTGCTGTCTTTTGATTTTTGTTTTGTAGTTGAGCAGTTCATTCAGCTGCTG
>JAZUCO010000048.1:0-2406 GCA_045639185.1 Acutalibacteraceae bacterium | reverse complement strand
GTTTTTTTTCTGATGTTGCTTCCGCAATTTTTATTGCATTGAGTTCAACATAGGCATAATTGCCTGCTTCATCAAAAACATATATATAAGTGTAGTAATTACCTGTTCTGTTGCCGAAATCTGCAATGCTGACTGTCATTTTTGCGCTGTCAGCGGTATCCTGTTTGTACCATTTTGCTTTTTCAGCTCCGTCATCTGCGTGGAAGACTGCAAAATAAACAGCAATGACCTTTTTGTTGTCTGATGTGTCGCAGGAAACGGTGTAGCTTTGTGATGTTATGTCACTTACTGCAACATTTTTGATTTCGGGAGCAATTGTATCTGTTTCGTGTATAGGTGAATCAGAATAGTTATTCCAGTTGATTGATGCGCAGAAGTTATATGTTCTCACTCTTCTTGAATTCTTGCTTGATGCATCATAAAGAGTGCCGAGATTTACTGTGCCGTAATTGTTTTTTACCTGATAATAGAAGTTTGTTGCGCCTGTTCTGCCCATCTGGTTTTCATAGTCTGCAAAGAAGATGAGAGCTTCAGGCTCAGTGATTCCCAATGCCTTACCGTGTTCAACATAGCTGCTTACATATTCCCAGCCACGCTTATCCTGAACTTCACGGCTTTCTGCAGTTGAGAGAAGGATTGTTATAAGTGCAGCTTCGTTTGCTGTGGGGATTTTTGTTTCCCATGATGAATATGTTATAACTTCGTTGTAAAGGTCACTTCCGAGAATATTGAGCGCTTGTGTCGGGTTTAATGCAACAATATCTTTGAGAAGATTGAGAGCATTTGTACCGTGCCAGCATATTTTACCTATACTCAGGGAGCCGTTGTCATTTCTTACAACAGTCGTGTAATTACCTTCATTGATTACAATGATGTCTGTTGCCGCATTGACAATACGGTTAAAAGTGTTTGCTGATGCACAAAGAGGAAAAGCTGTAACAGCAAGAATAACAGCTGTTATAAATGAGATAAATCGCACGAATCTGTTCTTCAATGGTATCAACTCCTGTCGGCATAGATTGCCACAAGTCCGTATTTTAACATCTTTCGGCATTTTAGTCAATATAATAGGTTATTATTTGTAAAATCGTTACAAACGAAAAAAATGAATAGTTACATATTTGTAACTTGTTACAATAAAAATATGGCAAAACATCCAATAAAAAGGGAATCAAGGGAAAAATAATCAAATGCTGTATTTTCGCAATAAGAATTCAGACTGTAAAAACTGTTCTATATTGCTGTGTTTTTTCGTATGAATGTTTTATTTGTTAAAAAATTATCATAATTAGCGTAAAAATGCGACAAAAGTATAGATTTCTTCAGAATAATGTGCTACAATAACATCGTATGTATAAATATCAATTCGACAATTGTCGATACTTTGATTGGAGGATAAATTTCAATGAAAAAGAAAATCAGCTCAATGCCTTTTACAGGCACTCCCGAACAGGAAGCACAGCTTAAGGAAGTTATCGCAAAGTACGCAGGCGACAAGAGCAACCTTATGGCAGTAATGCAGGAAGCTCAGGGTATTTACGGTTACCTTCCCAGAGAAGTTCAGGTTATGATTGCTGAAGGTATGAATGTACCCCTTGAAAAGGTATATGGTGTTGCAACATTCTATGCACAGTTCTCACTTACACCCAAGGGAAAATATAACATTTCAGTTTGTCTCGGTACAGCATGTTATGTTAAGGGTGCTCAGCAGCTTATTGATAAACTTGAAGAGTGTCTCGGCATCAAAGCAGGAGAATGCACAGAAGACGGAAAGTACTCTCTTGAAGCTTGCCGTTGTATCGGTGCTTGCGGTCTTGCTCCCGTTCTTACAGTTAATGAAGACGTTTACGGCAGACTTGTTGCAGATGACATTCCCGGCATTCTTGCAAAATACGAATAATTCTGTATTGTATTGAATAAATAGTCGTTTGAGAGGATAAGGTCTTATGAAGATCGAAACAATTAAGAATCTGCTCGATGCAGAAGTTATCTGCGGAGAGGAAAGTCTTGAGGCAGATGTTCATTCAGCTTGCGGAAGTGATATGATGAGCGATGTGCTTGCATATGTAAAAGATCAGGCTGTACTTCTTACAGGTCTTGTTAATTCGCAGGTTATAAGAACAGCAGAAATGATGGATATGTTATGCATAGTTTTTGTCAGAGGCAAAAAGCCCACTCAGGAAATGATTGAACTTGCTGCAGACAGCGGCATAACAATCCTTGCGACAGACATGCGCCTCTATGAAGCTTGCGGAAAGCTTTATGTGAACGGCCTTGTCGGAAACGGCAGGAAATTATGAGTGATTCATTGACCTTCCATTTTGATGTTGACGGCGAAGATTTTACTTCAGCAGGTCAGGCATCTGTTCAGGTAAAAAAGAATCTCAGACGTCTCGGAATTGCTCC
>JAZUCO010000047.1:0-48869 GCA_045639185.1 Acutalibacteraceae bacterium | reverse complement strand
GGCACGAATGTGCATTTTCCGAAGGAAAATAAAACGGCAGAGCCGTTATTGTTCGCTTTGCTCACAATCGGGCGTTGGATCAACGCCCCTACAAGCTCGATTTTAATTTCTTCAAACATTTCCGCTAAATTATTGTTTACAAAAAAAATTACGGACAGAAGAAAGACTCTTCTGTCCGTTTTTTTCAGTTTACGGGTGAGAAACGCACTGCAGGTGAATTTTCATCAAGAACTTCAAACGTATAACCGTTTGCAAGACCGTATTCAATTATCTGCTTTATGCTTTCTACAGTTGAATTTTTGATATCGTGCATAAGTACGACTGAGTATTTTCTGCCCTTTATCTGACTTATTGTTGATGACGCAATCTGAGATGAGGAATACCCCCTTGTATCATTGCAATCCACATTCCAGTCAAAATAATAATAACCTGAGGCAGTCATTTTATTTACAAGGCGTTTCATTATACCTGATGAATAACTTCTGCTTACAGTATTGTTTGTACCGCCGGGAAAACGGAAAAGCTTTGTGTCAATGCCTGTTTCATCTTTTATGATTTTGTGCATTGCATTGAAGTCTTTCATATATGCAGATTCGCTTGAGTAGATATTCCAGTTATGTGTAAGTGAATGAACACCGATTGCGTGACCGTCTTCAGCCATTGTTTTGAGAAGATGCTTGTAATTAGGATTCTGGTTTGTTACAAAGAATGTTGCCTTTACATTATACTGTCTGAGATAACGAAGAAGCTTTTCTGTGTAAGGGCCGGGGCCGTCATCAAATGTAAGATAAATAACTTTGTCACTCTTCACTTTCTGAGTTTCAACATATTTACATCTGCTGCAGGTTCTTTCCTGAATATTGTTTTTTCTTACCCAATCACCGAATTTGTGACCGAGAGCATTGCCGTCGGCACAATCTTTCTGAACAAATCCGCACACTGTGCATACTTCTTTTATCCAAGCTGCAGAAGTACAGGTTGCTGCAGTTTTTGAAACTGAAATTTTATGTCCGTTTGCAGACACAATTTCAGTTTTTGAACCGTCTGTCGCTGAGCATCTTATACACTTATTTGTGACATAACCTTCTGTTGTACAAGTTGGTTTTGATGTGTATTTTTCATATGTGTGACCATTGAAAAGACACTCTATACTGTCAAGCATAGCTGCAACGCGAAGTCCTGAACGGGCATCTGAAGCATTGATACGCCCGTCACGGTTATAGTCGCCTCTGCTTCTTACGATGTAAGTTATTTCTTCAATCATTGCAGAGCAACGGAGAAGCAGTCTGGCGTCTACGGCACTTATTTTTCCGTCATCATTGACATCACCGAAATGCTCGGTATCAATAACGATATTTTCTTCTGAAACCTCTTCGGAAACCGCTTCGCTGAATAATTCAACATCTCCTCCGAGAGAAGGCTGAGCTCCTACAGAAATAACTGTGATAAAAGCCAGAAAAAGCGGCATCACTGTTTTTATAAAAACGTTTTTCATAATAATAAATACACTTCCTTTTCACATACAAATTATTATAAAACCGATAAAAGCATATGTCAATTACTGAATGAAAATTTTGTTGATTTATGTAATATTTTACGGTAAAAAAAGGCTGTAAAAAACAAAAGTCTTTTACAGCTTTTTAATGCAATCTTCAAATGTACCTTTTACGATTTCTGCAGATTCTGAAATCATAAGATTCAGCGGGTAGCCGAAATCTTCAACAAATCTGCCTTTTTCATCACTTGTGCCGTATTTTTCAACAAGTGTTGATGTATTATCCATATAGACAAGAATTTTTTTGCCCTTTGCTGCGGCATAACCTATTTCAAAAGCTGTGCCCACGTCCATTTCTCCGCGGAATTCATTTCCGTTTGCAACCACGGCATCTGCTGAGTCTATAAGGTTTACATTTCCTTTGTAAATCTCTGAAGAAGAGTCACATTCATTATCAAGGGGATACATACCTTCGTGACCGTAATCACTGCAGATTTTTTTGTAACGTGCGCCTATTTCCTTTGCATCAGGCTCAAAAACATCAGGTCCTGCAATATAAATTTTCATATTAATAGAATGTTGCCACTGTTTCTTCGGGCGGATTTGTCTTTGCGACATCAACTGCCGTCAGCACGGGACCCTTTCTGCCGTAAAGCTTGTTGAAACGGATTTCAATTGTTGCTGTAAGCCATACCCAGTCTGCATTTTTGAGCATATGACTTCCATCCCATTTAACAAGCATACCGCAATATGTGATATCATCTGCACAACAAGTCATAATATGTCTGCCGCAGACAAATGTATTTTCAGGGAATTTGGGATTCACCGCACAGATACCTTTGAATTTGACGGTTTTGCCGTTGTATGACTTCATATTTTCCATTATATCACGGTAAAGAAGTGCAAAATCCTTGTCTGCAACCTCAATAATGTCTGCATCAACGTCAAAGGGCAACGGATCTTCGATATCGTCAATTTCACTTGAGCCGTCTGCATATTCATAAATGATTTCACAGCGTCTTGAAATACCTCTGACTATCTGATGAAAAGCCATTTTGTCCATATCCTTTGAAAAACGGTTAAACGCAATAAGCTCGCAGGCATTGAGTTTATCATAAACCAATGAACGCATATTGGCATTGTATGCAAGGAATGTTGTTGCGTCTGCAAGTGTGATAAGCTGGTAAATTGTCCAGTTCTGAGGCATAGCCTCAAGAAGATCCTGAATCAACCACATACCGTTGTACTCCACAAGAACACGCTCTGCGTGAACTTCGTTTGCCCAGAGTGCAAGGTTTACCTGAGTAAGGTCTTCTTTTTCTTCAACTGTTCTTATATACACATTCTGACCGTAGAATGATTCGGGATCAAATTCCTCTTCGCCCTCTTCACACATAAGCAGAAGCGTTTTTTCACCCGTATTGAATCTGCTGTCTTCAAGAGTTTCCTGGATAAAGCGTGTTTTTCCGCTTTCAAGAAAACCTGTAAAAACGTAAACGGGAACTTCTTTATTTCTCATATTTTACACCCCGAAAAGTTCTTTAAGTTCAGCATCATTAAGACCTGAACCGATGACACAGAGTCTGCCTGTAACAGATGCTGCACCGAATCTGACATTTGATTCATCAGGCACATAGTCAAAATGAATCCATTTACCGTCTGCAGCGGGAACAATACCCTTTGCTCTGAGAACCATACCGTATCTGTGAATATCCTCAAAAGCTTCAAGAATCTCTTCAATATCCTGCTGAGTGAATTTCTTTGCAGTTTCTGCACCCCAGCTTGAGAACACTTCATCAGCGTGGTGATGATGGTGGTCGTGGTCGTGACAACCGCAACTGCAATGTTCATCGTGGTCGTGATGATGCTCGTGATGATGTTCGTGTTCGTGATGGTGCTCATGGCAGCCGCAATCGCAATGTTCATCGTGGTCGTGATGATGCTCGTGATGATGTTCGTGCTTGTGATGGTGCTCGTGGCAACCGCAATCGCAATGTTCATCGTGGTCGTGATGATGCTCGTGATGATGTTCGTGCTCGTGATGGTGCTCGTGGCAACCGCAATCGCAATGTTCATCGTGGTCGTGATGATGCTCATGATGATGAGCGTGTCTGTGCTCTTCAACAAGTTCACTCAGTTCATCTGAAAGAGTATCTTTTCTTGAAACTGCATCTGCAATCTGCTTGCCGTCAAGCTGATCCCAGGGAGTTGTGATGATAACAGCATTTTCATTGTGCTGTTTGATAAGTTCAAGACAAGTTTTGAGTTTTGCGTCTGAAATATTATCTGTTCTGCTGAGAACGATTGTGCCTGCGTGCTCAATCTGGTCATTGAAGAACTCACCGAAGTTTTTCATATACATTTTGCATTTACCTGCATCGACAACTGCAGTAAACCCGTCAAGTTCTATTTCATCTGAATCAATATTTACAACAGCTTTTATAACATCACTGAGTTTTCCTACGCCTGAAGGCTCAATGAGAATTCTGTCGGGAGCATAATCTGCAAGAACCTTTCTCAGTGCTTCACCGAAATCACCCACAAGCGAACAACAGATACAGCCTGAGTTCATTTCTGTGATTTCAACACCTGCATCCTGAAGAAATCCGCCGTCGATGCCGATTTCACCGAATTCATTTTCAATAAGAACAAGCTTTTCTCCTGCATAAGCCTGCTCGATAAGTTTTTTTATGAGAGTTGTTTTTCCTGCACCGAGGAAACCTGAAAAAATATCTATCTTTGTCATTTTTTAGCCTTCCTAAAAATTGATATAGGTTATTATATCACGATTGTCTCGGAATGTAAATATTGTATATTGTAATAAAAGTGATAATATATTTTTATTTATTATTTTTACACAAATAATATAGTTTATTTTTTATATTATGTTTTCCGAATTTCTATTGACAAAGGCTGTCCGTTAAAGTATAATAATTGTGCATAATGATTTCCAATAAGGAGGAAAACTCATGAAAAAATTATTTGCTGTTTTATTAACATGCATCATGCTTCTTACATGTGTACCTTTCACTGCTTCTGCAGCTGATTCAACTTGGTCAGGTACTGAAACAATCAGCGCTCCCTTCTCAATCAATTCAGGTGAAACATACATCATCAAGGGTACATACACAATCGCTACAACAATGACTATTATGGAAGGCGGCAGCCTTGTTGTTGAAGACGGCGGTTCACTCATCATCACAGGTGACAATGGTAAAATCGTTAACTCAGGTTCAATTACTGTTAAGAGAAACGGTACTCTTCAGCTCAACGGTCTTGGTCAGGGTTCTGCTTATGCAACTCTCATCAATAACGAAAAGGGTACATTCGCAATCAACAACGGTGGTCTCTGCACACTCGGCAAGAGTTCTCAGGCTTTCAACTACGGCGACATGAAGAACCTTGACAGAATGGATATCAAGGGCACACTTACTCATCAGGTAACAATCCCCGGTTCATTCACAGCTGATTACAGCTACATCGAAACATGGAACAGAAAGAGCTTCACAACAAGCTATGCAGTTTCATACTACATTCCCAAGGAAGGCGACGCTGACCTTGACTACACAGAATCATCAAGCTATACACACACAGAAACAGAGCTCACTGTTCCCGTTATCCACGGTCAGCAGCTTTACATCATGATCACACCTGAAGAAGGTGCTGAAGGTGACTGGTGTGACGTTGGCAGAATGCAGCTTACAGTCGGCGGTCAGAACATTGCAACATCTAAGAATGAAAACATCGCTAACGACAGAGGCGTTTTCTGCATCACTCCCGCTAACGCTCTTGAAATCGGTGTTTACTCAACATCATACAAAGATCTTGTAAAACTCTTTGATATCGTACTTCCCAGAACAGATGGTTACTATGTAATCTCAAAAAACGGCGATGTTGACGAACTCACAGTTGAATACGGCAAGACATTCTCTTTCAGAATCGTTCTTTCTCCTGATTACGATAAGTCAGATTGCTACTGCTACATCAACACTCTTTACGTTGAACCCGACGAATTCGGTTACTACGACGTTACAGGCCCCATCTTAAGTGAAGGTATGGCAACAGCAGGTGGCGTTCAGGAAGATATCTCAATCGCAGTTATGGGCGTTTCATCAAACGATAGCAAAGAACAGGTTAACAGCCTTGTTGGTTTCATTCAGGAAATCTTCTCAGTTTTCAAAGAAATCTTCTCATACTTCACAGATATCTTTGCAAGCCTTGGTGAAGGCCTCGGTCTTGGCATCTGATAAATATTCAAACGAAATTATGACCGTCGGAAAACCGACGGTCTTTTTTTGCCCTGAGATAAAAGCATAAAAAATTCCACCCGTAATCAGGGTGGAAATTCTTTTTTATCAGATATCGTTTCTCACAACATCTTCATAAGTTTCTCTCTTAATGATTGTTCTCACGTTTCCGTCCTTTACCATAAGAACAGCGGGTCTGGGAACACGGTTATAATTTGAAGACATTGAGTAGTTATACGCACCTGTTGAAAGCACAGCGAGAATATCATCTTTTTCAATCTGCTGAATCATTGTATTCTCCTGAATCAGGTCACCGCTTTCACAGCATTTGCCTGCGATTGTAACTTTCATATCACGGGGCTTGTCTGCCTTGTTTGCGCAAAGAGCTGTATACTCTGCCTGATAAAGAATGTATCTGGGATTATCTGTCATACCGCCGTCAACAGAAACATAAGTGCGTATGTCAGGGATGTTTTTCACACCGCCCACAGTGTAAAGAGTAACTGCTTCTGCACCTGCGATACTTCTGCCAGGTTCAATAAGAACAAAGGGTACGGGAAGTTCAAGACTTGCTGCCATTTCCTTTATCTTTTCTGAAACGGGCTTCATATACTTTTCAAAATCTACGGGAGAATCTTTTTCTGTGTACTTTATACCGAAACCGCCGCCAAGGTCAAGTTCTGTAATTGTATGACCTGTTTCTGCCTTGATTGCGCTGATAAAATTCATCATAACTTCAGCCGCAAGAACAAAAGGTTCAACATCAAAAATCTGTGAACCGATGTGGCAATGCATACCTGCAAGTTCAACATTTTTTGCAGAAAGTGCAAGTTTTACATTTTCCATTGCCTCTCCTGTTTCAAGAGCAAAACCGAACTTACAATCTATCTGACCTGTTTTGATGAAATCGTGAGTATGAGCATCAATACCGGGTTTGATTCTCATATAAATTTTAACAGTCTTGTCTGCATTGCTTGCAATTTCACTTATTCTGCAAAGTTCATCGGGGTTATCAACAACGATTCTGCCGACACCGTTTGCAATGGCATATTCAAGCTCCTGATAAGACTTGTTGTTGCCGTGGAAATAAAGCTTCTCTGCCGGAAATCCTGCTTTGAGTGCTGTGTAGATTTCACCGCCTGAAACAACATCGAGCCCCATTTTTTCATCGTCGGCAATACGGCACATTTCAAGGCAGGAAAAAGCCTTGTTTGCATAAAGCACTCTGCCTTTGCCGTCATAATATTTATCTATTGAGCCTACGAAAGCTCTGCAATTTCTTCTTATTGCATTTTCATCGTAAACAATAACGGGAGTACCGTATTCTTTTGCAATACTTACGGTATCAACACCGCCAATGGTAAGATGCCCTTCTGAATTGACATCAAGACAATCTGATACAAACATTTTTAATCTCCTTTATTCTGCAAGAGCCTTTTCAATAGCTGCCTTTACATTGTCACAGCCTTCGCCTGTCTGTGCAGAAAATTCAATAACAGTACATTCACCTGCAAAGCTGAGTTCAGATGCAAGTTCTTCACGACGTTTTGCACGTTCTGTTTTATTAAGCTTATCGCACTTTGTGAGCACGATGATAAAAGGATAACCTGCATCTTTAATGAAATTAATCATCATTACATCATCAGCAGAGGGAGCATGACGCATATCAACAAGCTGAACAACAAGTTTCAGGTTTCTGCCCATCTGAAAATAACCTTCCATAAGGTCTGCCCAACGCTTTTTTTCACTTTCGGAACGCTTTGCATAGCCGTAGCCTGGCAAATCTGCAAAACGGACATCATCTACTCTGAAAAAATTGACCGTTGTGGTCTTGCCGGGCATTGAACTTACCCTTGCAAGACTCTTTCTCATAAAAATCTTATTTATAAGTGATGATTTACCTACATTTGATCTGCCTGAAAATGCAATTTCGGGCAATTCTGAAACGGGCAACTGTTTTGATGTGCCGAATGATGCTTCAAACTGAACTTTATTATAATTCATACAAATTCACCTCAGTTATAAACTCCCGCATTGTCCTTGGTTTTTCTCTCAGGGATAATGTTTGTTTTTTCGGACTTTTTATCTTTTTTAAGAGCAACGGCAAACACTTCATCAATTGTTCTTACAGGAACAAAAGTGATTTTTGCCTTAACTGCATCGTCAACCTGTTCAAGGTCGGGAGCATTTTCCCAAGGAATGATAACAGTCTTCATTCCCTGACGGTATGCAGCCATAGATTTCTCTTTAAGACCGCCAATGGGAAGCACATTGCCGCGGAGTGTGATTTCACCCGTCATTGCAACGTTACCCTTGACTGCAATTCCGCTGAGTGCAGATGTGATTGCAGTTGTCATTGTGATACCTGCCGAGGGACCGTCCTTAGGTACGGCACCTTCGGGACAATGAATGTGAATATCCTTATCCTTGTAAAAATCATTATCGATTCCGTACTGCTGTGCACGGCTTCTGACAAGACTTACGGCAATCTTTGCAGATTCTTTCATAACATCACCGAGTGAACCTGTAAGCTCCAGTTTGCCTGTGCCCTCAAGCACGGAAACCTCAATGGGAAGCATTTCACCGCCCACTGATGTCCAGGCGAGACCGTTAACTTTGCCCACTTCATCGGTCAGTACGATTTCGTCGGGTTTGAACTTAACCTGACCGAGGAAATCTGAAAGATTCTTCTCTGTTACGCTGATTACGGTTTCATCAGCCTTAACGAATCTGACTGCTGATTTACGGCAGATTTTTGCAACAATTCTTTCAAGCTGTCTGACGCCTGCTTCTTTTGTGTAGCCGTCTATCATAAGTCTTAAAGCCTTGTCATTTATCTTGAGCTGTTTTTTATCAATATTATGTTCCTTGAGCTGTTTGGGAACAAGGTGTTTCTTTGCGATATTGAATTTTTCCTCATGAGTGTAACTGCTCAGGTCAATAATTTCCATTCTGTCACGGAGAGGTTCGGGAATAGCATATTTATCGTTTGCAGTTGTGATAAAGAGGACTTTGCTCAGGTCAAAGGGTAATTCGATGAAATGGTCGCAGAAAGTGTTGTTCTGCTCACCGTCAAGCACTTCAAGAAGAGCCGCTGCGGGGTCACCCTTGAAATCACCGCCAAGCTTATCGATTTCATCAAGAAGAATCAGCGGATTCTGACTCTTTGCATCAATCATAGCATTGATAATTCTGCCGGGGATTGCACCGATATAAGTTCTTCTGTGACCTCTGATTTCAGCCTCATCACGGACACCGCCGAGAGAGATTCTCACATAATTCTTATTTACAGCCTTTGCAACTGATTTTGCGATTGAAGTTTTACCTACACCGGGAGGGCCTGCAAGACAGATTATCTGCCCCTTGATTTCGGGAGAAAGAATTCTTGCGGCAAGTGTTTCAACAATGCGCTCTTTGACATCACGAAGCCCGTAATGGTCTTTATCAAGCTGTTTTTCAGCCTTTGCGATGTTGTCATTATCTTTTGTGTACACTCCCCAGGGAAGCGCGAGACACTTGTCAAGATAAGTTCTCACAACGTTTGCATCGGGTGAACCTGAAGACATTTTGCCCAGACGCTTACACTCAGAGAGAAGCTTTTCTTTGGCTTCATCGGGCATTGCGCTCTTCTTTATCATTGCAGAATATCTGTCAACTTCTTCGGGTGTATCTTCACCTTCACCGAGTTCATCATAAATAACTCTGAGCTGTTCTCTGAGATAATAATCACGCTGATTTTTATCCATCTGCTCCTGAACACGCGAATGAATTTCATCCTCAAGCATCAGAAGTTCAATTTCCTGAGCAAGAATAACACTCAGCTCCTCAAGACGCTTAAGGGGATTAAGCTCACTGAGAAGATGCTGTTTTTCCTCAACAGGCATAAATACGTTTGCTGCGATTCTGTCTGCAAGCACGCCTGAATCAGTTTCTGTCATAACTTCTGCAATAACATCAGGTGACATTCTTGTGGAGATATCGCAGTAGTTGCCGAAAAGTTCACGGACATTTCTGATAAGTGCTGTTTCATAATCAAAAGAATCGGCAGGAACATTTTTCTCTGTCCGCTCTTTTACAAAACCTCTTAAAAACGGTTTTGTGCTCACAAGCTCTGTGAGTGTTGCTCTCTGAAGACCTTCAACAACAACACGAAGAGTTTTTCCGTTTTCAGATGCTCTTAAAACCTGCTTTACATTTGCGATAACACCCATTGTGTAAAGCCCTGTAAACACAGGTTCTTCTTCGTTTATATCACGCTGAGTAACGAGAAATATCTTTTCATTTCCTGAAAGAGCGTACTTGAGAGCAGCAATGGAAGCAGGTCTGCCCACGTCAAAATGAAGTGTCATATCGGGGAACAAAACAAGTCCTCTGAGAGCCAGAACGGGCATTGCCAAAAGTTTCTTATCTGTTTCCATACTAAATTTCTCAACTCCTTATATAAATTAAAATATAATATCCTATTATATATAGACTATTATTATATAATATTTTTCAGCATCTTTCAATAGCAAAAAATAAAAAATTCCCGTGACGCAAATCACAGGAAAAGATTATTCTGTTTGCAGGGCGGCGGTTACCCACCGCCCGAATGGATTTAGTTTTCAATCACACAAAAAGTCATAGAATAACATTATGATTGTACTTTGCGCTTGTCGCTGAAGCGTTTTTTTACCATAATACAGACAAAAATAATTTCGGTAAACAAGAAAAGCAGATTAACAATAACCATAATCGTTTTTTTCTGCACAAGAGTATAATCATACCACAGCATATTCAATATATTATTCTTTAAATTTGCGCCAGTCGTTACATTTGAACTTTCTAATATTTCAGATTGTGCATTTGTCGGAAATTTCACTTTATAAACTGTGTATGAAAAGCCAATTTCTGATATCAACGGATCTGTTTGTTTGTATGTTACACAATAATATATTTCATTTGCATCAAATATTAAAATTTTTCCGCTTAGGTATTCTCTGTTCTGAAACAGAAAAGATTCACCATATATTAACCCGGTTTCAATTATATTTGCAGAATCGGATTCATTAAGCACTGAAATAGCTTCGATTAATTTCAAAGATTCAAATTCACAATCATTCAGAACGTCCAAAAGCTGATTCGAAACATAAAAATCATAATCAGTTTCAGGCGATAATTCTTTTTGTTCTGTTGCTGTTATTTCCTCAAAACTCAATATTCCTTGCGGTGATTCATAATTAAATAATAATAAAAACAAACAAACATGAAAAAGAATGAATACAATTGCAATCGCAATAATTTTTTTCATATAAATCCTCCTGTGTTTAAAATTAGAATTTAATACATATAAATCAAGTTTTTATTATTTTTATTTAAAGCATTATATCTATAATAGCATAAAAGAACAATCATTTTTTCATTGGAACTTTTGTTTGCTCCAAACCGCTCTATCTGTTCTGCTATGTATTTTTGTTTGCTGATTTTTGCTGTTGACATTATACTAAATAAAAAATTAACAACATCCAAAAAAGCAGCACCTGTTTGAATCTTTCCACTGGCATTTTCGCTCAGAAATGAAATTAAATCATCATGTGTATCCAATAGATTTACAACAGTTGAAAATATTACAGAATCATTCATTATCAAATCCAGCAAAGATTGTGATATATATTGTTCCCATTCTGCGATTGTTCTCTCTTCAAATGTGGCATCAATATATAATTTTTGCCCCCATAAAATGCCTGTTGCAGTTAAATAAATTGTAAAAACTTGATCGCGCAATCCGTCTGTCTTATTAATAACATAAGAATAATAAACTTTTTTATTATTCTTAATATAATAAGGATAAATATCCAAATCTTTTAACAATTGAACAGCTGTCTGGTTCCGTTTTCGAGAATTAATAGTAACAGATATGCTTGAAATAACCTTAGCAATAAGACTTGTCAATTTCAATGTTCCGCTGATACTTTCTCCCGTAGGGTCAACATACATCACCGGATTGTTATTGCAATACGCATACACATTTGTGCCGAGGACACCTGTGCCGGTGTCGAAGTGTTTATCCGCATTAATAAATCTTCCGAGGCGGGGAGAATAGAATCTTGAACCAAGGTAATAGCAGAGTCGTTTCATATCTCATATTTTCAGCATACAACTTTTATCATTGCTTGTCAAGAATAAATACACAGAACCGCAATCAGTCTGACATAAAAAAAACCGGACTTCACTTTATTGTGAAATCCGGTCTGATTCTGAAAATTATTCAGCTCTGAGGGCTGCTACGGGGTCTTTCTTCGCTGCCATCTTTGCAGGAATCATACCGCCGATGATTGTGAGTACAACGCTGATTGTTGCAAGACCCAATGCATAAAGAGGATTAAGGAATGCAACATTTGAAAGCTCTGTAAGGTGATAGATAATCATATTGATGGGGATTGTGAGCAGGTATGCAATCGCAATACCGAGTGCACCTGAGCAGACACCGATTATGAATGTTTCTGCATTGAATACTCGGGTGATATCCATCTTTCTTGCACCGAGAGCACGGAGGATACCGATTTCCTTTGTTCTTTCCATAACAGAAATGTATGTGATAATAGCAATCATAATAAGTGAAACAACAAGTGAAATTGCTGCAAACGCAACAAGCACAAGTGTAACAGCTTTCATAATACCGTTTGTCATTTCTGTGATTGTTGCAGAAGCGTCTGTGTAATAAACCTTATCGCCCTCTGCTGCCTTATCATTGAATTCATCAAGATATTTGATGAGAGCTTCTTTTTGCTCAAAGTTTGAAGGGTAAAGGAAAATTGCAAAAGGCTCACTGCTTCCGCCATACTTGAGAAGAAGGCTGTTTCTTGTTGAATCATCAACATTTGACATGGGGTTTGAAGGTGTAACGTCAATATCAGATGACTTGATATCTGCAACCATTGCTGATTTTGAGTTCATATCAATGATTTCCTGAACAAGGTCATCGCTGTAGGCAACGCCTGCACCGAGGAGACCGATTGACTGATTTGCCTTAAGACGGACAACACCGCTGATTTTCACTTTGATGTTCTTTTCATTGCCGTACATTGCAGCATAGTCTGTATTCTGAATATAAATGCCGTATTCTGACTTTGTGTAGAAAACATCGTTGCCGACAAGTTCAAACTCTGAACCTACGATATCTTTGAAATTGATTTTTTCTGCTTCACCGTCAAAACCGAGTGCAGCCATAATGTCTTTGTTGATTGTGTTGTCTGTGTTGACAACAAGAACGATTTCGTGAGGATTTGAAGGATATGCACCCTCAAGAACATCATAGTAATATTCAAGATATGACTGTGCACCCTCTGCAAGTGTTTCGGGATATGATGAAAGACCGATACCGGTCATATTGAATCCACCCATACCGCCTGTTGCAGCCATACTGTCCATCATAGCGCTGACACCTGATGAGAATGTATGCCATGTAACACTATTGTCTGAATGCTTTCTGAGAACATTCATTGCAACTGATCTTGCATAACCGATACTGCTGCAGATTGCTGGGTCAACATTTTCAAGATATTTGATGTATTCTTCATCCATCTTGTTGATGTAGAGTGTGCTGTCCATCTTGACTTCTTCAAGAGTGACATAATCTGTATCAACTTCTTCTCTTGTGCCTGAAATGAAGCTTTCCATCTGCTCTTTGCTTGCCTCAATTGCTTCCTCGTCCATAATTGTGACTGTCTGAGAAATAAAGAGCGGGAATTCATTGAGTGCATCGCCCTGATATTTATCAATCTGCATCTGAAGACCGTCTGAAAGGCTGAGGATAAGAGCAATACCGATGATACCGATACTTGATGCAAGGGCGGTGAGAAGTGTTCTGCCCTTCTTTGTCATAATATTTCTTGCAGAAAGCTTAAGAGCTGTGCGGAAGCTCATACTTGTTCTCTTGAGCTGATAATTGCTGTCTGCTTCAGCCTCGTCATAAGCATTTGTGTCTGCTATAACGTGACCGTCTTCAAAGCTTACGATTCTGTCTGCATATTCTTCTGCAAGTGCAGGGTTGTGAGTAACCATAATAACAAGTTTATCAGAAGCAATCTCTTTGATAAGATCCATTATCTGAATGCTTGTTTTCTTGTCAAGCGCACCTGTAGGTTCGTCAGCAAGAATGATATCAGGGTCGTTTGCAAGTGCTCGTGCAATTGCAACTCTCTGCATCTGACCGCCTGAAAGCTGATTGGGTCTTTTTGAGATATGGTCTTTAAGACCAACCTTTTCAAGAGCTTCCATTGCTTTCTGTTTCTTTTCTGCATCTGAAACGCCTGAAAGAGTCATACCCATTTCTACGTTATCAAGAATGCTCAGATGTGTTATAAGATTGTAACTCTGGAACACAAAACCGATACTGTTGTTACGGTAAGCATCCCAATCGTGATCTGAAAAATCCTTTGTGGATCTGCCGTTAATTACAAGATCACCGCTGTCATACTTATCAAGTCCGCCGATGACATTAAGAAATGTTGTTTTACCCGAACCGCTGGGACCGAGAATTGCAACAAATTCATTTTTGCGGAAATTTACGCTTACTTCATCAAGAGCTTTCTGCGTGAAATCGCCTGTTGTGTAGCTCTTAGATATTCCCTTGATCTGAAGCATACTAAAAAATCCCTCCATTAATCTATATACAATTATGTATTTTATACCATTATTTTTAACTGAGTATAAACATAAAAAGAGGCTATGAAAAAAAATTTTTTTCACAGCCCTTTTATTTTTAATTTTTCTTTTTAACATCGAACCAGAATTCGACACCGTTTTCGTGATTTATAACACCGTACTCTTCACTGTGAAGTTTCTGAATTGCAGCAACAATGGCAAGACCGAGACCGAATCTGCCCTGCGCTCTTGACATAGCCTTATCTGCTCTGTAAAAGCTGTTCCAGATCTGATCAATATCCTTTGATTCGATGGGTTTGCCCGTATTGAAGATGCTGATTCTGTATCTTCCGTTTTCAGTTTCAACGGCTGAAGCACGGATTTCCATTTCATTATCAACGTGGGAAACAGCATTAGAAAGGAAATTGTTCACAACGGTTGAAAGGATAAATCTGTCACCTGAACAACACAAATCTTTATCTATAAGATTCACCGCATTGATGCCTTTTTCTCTGAATATCTCTGCGTTTCGCTCATACCAATCTTCAATAAGCTCATATACGCTGAAATCCTCATAGAATACCTGATATTCACCTGATTCATATTTGATAATATCAAGCAGTTTCATAACAAGGTTGTTCATACGATCTGTTTCATTGATAATGGTGTCGCAATATTTCATTGCTGTTTCAGGGTCAGACTCAAGGAAAACTTTAAGTCCCTCTGAATAACCCTGAATGATTGCGATGGGTGTTTTAAGCTCGTGAGAAACACCTGAGATGAACACCTGTCTTAATCTGTCAATGGTTTTTTCCTGCTCGATATCGTCCTGAAGTTTTTTGTTTTTCTGCTGAAGGTCAAGAAGTGCTGTTTCAAGAGATTCTGACATTTCATTGATACTTTCGGACAAATCGGAGATTTCGGCAATTTTGTTCTGCTCACATTTCTGCGAGAAATCGAGTGAAGACATATTTTTTGTAATTTCACTCATTTCACCCAACGGTTTTGTGATTCTTCTGATTAGTTTTGTAAAAACAATCAATGCCGCAAGAACAACAAAAAACGTAACAACCGATATAAATGTAACAGCTATCTTCGCATTTGTATCAACAGTTGATTTTATGCGGAAGATTCTGATTGTTATGCCTGATTCTGTAAGCCATTCACCAACAAGATACAGACTGTTTCTTGTTGAAGAGGTATCCTGACTGATTTTGAATGAGTTATTTTCAAGCTCACCCAGATTCTGCACCAACTCATAATTTTTCTGCACCGATTGAGGCAATTCAATTGAATTGCTGTTATAGGGCGGTGCCGACATTTCATCTTTATAAGCTGATGAATAAACAAACTTACCGTCAGAATCATACAGTTCAACAGAAATGGCGTATTCATTTTCACAATAGTCCATTTTTTCAAAGAAGCCGTCTCCGTTTTCATTAAAAGCTTCTTCAATTTCGTATGAAGCGAAGAATGTTTCTATTGCAGCATACGCAAGATAAATAAAGTCAAGACCTTCAGACGTAACAAAGACAATAAGTGCGATAATGAAACCGCACATAATTGAAATCATCCCTGTCAGCGTCTGGCTGAGGGTCTTTTTACTTTTTTCTTTTTGTTTTCTGATTTTAAGAGCCATATTATTCAGCCTCTATTTTATAACCTGTGCCGTATATGGTTTTAATATGTTTTGCACCCCAGTCACCGAGTTTAGTGCGAAGTCTTGCAACGTGGGAGTCAACCGTTCTCATATCACCGTCAAAATCAAAGCCCCAGATATCATCAAGAAGCTGTTCTCTTGAGAAAACTCTGCCGGGATGAGCAATGAGTTTGAAAAGTATGCCGTATTCCTTAAGAGTGAGCATAACAGTTTCGCCTGCTATCCATACTTCGTGTGCCTCTGAATCGAGTCTGAGGTCATCGATGACGAATGATGTTTTTTCTGTATTCATTTTTTCACGTTTGAGAAGCACCGCAACTCTCTTCATAAGAACTGAGGGACTGCAGGGCTTTGTAACGTAGTCATCTGCACCGGCTTCAAATCCTGTAAGCTCGTCAAACTCCTGACTTCTTGCAGTAAGCATAATTACAGGTACATTTGATGTTTGTCTGATTGTTCTGCAGACTTCCCAACCGTCAATTTTAGGCATCATAATATCAAGAATCACCAACGATATGTCAGGATTAGCCTTGAATACCTCAAGTGCCTGTTCACCGTCTGATGCAGAAAGAGGCTCATAACCGTCACGACGTAAAAAGTCGCAGACAAGGTTCATAATGAGTTCTTCATCATCTGCTACAAGAATTTTTTTCATTTTCATTACCTCCGGAGTGATGGTAGTATATAATGGTTATAATGAATTATTTGTTGATTTTTTCAAAAACTCCCGTTCTTTTTACAACACGGATAAACGGAAGACCTATAAGCATACACATTACAATCTGACCTGCTGCTATCTGCAATGCGGACAGATAAAACATTTCTGCTGTTCTGCCTTCAAGATACCAGATTTCAAGACCGATGATAACAGCATTAAACAATACGGGCGGTATTGATGACAACACGGGAAGGTCTCTGATGCAGATTTTTCTGAACCAATAAGTACACATTGCCGCAAGGAATGATGCAAGACTTCCGCAGACAATATCTATAAGACCGAAAGGACTTGTAAGGTTTGCAAGTATACAGCCTATTGTGAGTCCCGGTATTGCGGCAGGAGTAAAAACCGGCAGAACGGTCAGTATTTCAGAAAGTCTGAACTGAACAGCACCGTACGCAAGCCCCAGTGCATTTGATACGTATGTCAGCGCGACATACAACGCAGCAATTACTGCCGCCTGTGTCAGAAACAAGGCAGATTTTCTTTTTTTCATTTTTTTCATTCTTCTTTCCTTAGTTTTATTTTTAGTCAGGATGGTTTCGAACTGACTGCGAAATTATCGCATTATTATTTTACCAAATACGTTAATCAAAGTCAAGCTGCCTTGATTGATTTTCTTTGATATACGCTTATCTTTTTCGACATATTAATCAAAACTTTTCATATCTTAATAAAAATTTTATGAATTTTACATAAATTTATATTTACAACTCTGCAAAAACGTGCTATACTGAAATTGAAACAGATGATAAATCTGTATTTCAGGCAAAGGAGATGTAATTATGAATATTACCATTATCGGACGCAAATGCTCACCCAGAGAAGCTTTCAAAGACCGTGCAGAAAAAAAACTTGCAAAAGTTGAAAAATTCTTCTCATCTGAAGCTGATGCAAAAATCACCGCCACTGCCGAAAAGTCTTATCAGACAGTTGAAATCACATTAAGCACAGGCGGAATGGTTTTCAGAGCACAGGAAAAGGCTGATACCATTGACGATGCTCTTGATAATTGCGTTGATAACCTCATAAGAAGAATCCGCAAAAACAAAACCAAGCTTGAAAAACGTTTCAAAAATGCATCATTTGATGAACTCACCTACGAAGATATCCCCGAAGAAACAGAATTTGAGCTTGTGAGAACAAAAGCTGTTGCCGTGAAACCTCAGAGCGTTGAAGAAGCAATTCTTCAGATGAATATGCTCGGTCACGAATTCTATATGTTCACAAACTCCGCAACAGACCTCATTTCACTTGTTTATAAAAGAAAGGACGGAGGCTACGGACTTCTGGAGCCTTCTGTTGAATAAAAAAATTTCCCCGTCTTTGACGGGGATTTATTTTTCATTATTTATCTGTAAGCACTGCAAGTGTATGGGCAATACCGTCTGCAAGACGGTATTTACCTTGCCAGCCGAGTGCTTCAAGCTTCTTTGTATCGAGCACCTGTTTTGCAATGGGTGTTCTTTCTGCAAGAGCAACCTCGTCGGGATTTGCAAAAATAAGTTTATGACCTGTCTGCTCTGCCAATTCTCTTGCAAAACCTGCAATTGTTGTTCTTGAATCTGCATTTGCAATGTTGTATGCATCTGCACTTTTTCCATTTACAAGAACCGTGAGAATTGCAGAAACGCAATCAGCGACATAGTTATATGATCGCATCTGATTGCCTGCGCTGTTAAGAACGATATCGTTACCTGCAAGAACATTGTTAACAAACTGCACATTTGCACGGTTATCTGCAGAAGTTGCATTCGGGCCGTATGTGTGACAAGGTCTTACGATAACTGTGTCTGTGCCGTACTGCTTTGTGTAAGCGACGCAGAGAGTTTCAGCAGTTCTTTTGCCTGCAGGATAGCAGGAACGGGGCTGAAGAATATCAACATAACCGCTGTATGACTCATCAAAAGCTTCGAGTTCAACATCACCCTGACCGTAAACCTCACCTGAAGACACAAACATAAATCTTTTTACATTGTGTTTTCTTCCGTACTCAAGAAGATTATGTGTGCCGCCTACATTACTCATAAGAGTATCAACGGGATAGTTGTTGAATGCTGCGGGATATGCATTGCTTGCTGCGTGAATGATGTAATCTGCATCAAAATCAAAATCGGGAGCGTTGTTTACATCGTATTCAACAAATTCAAGATTTTCACAATCAATACCGTCAAATCTTGCGCTGAGTCTTGCAACACTTCTGCCTGCAGCATAAATTTTTATTCCGCAGTTTTTCTGTCTGTTATACTCTGCAAGAACATCAACAATAAATGAACCGATAAGACCTGTTGCACCTGTTATAAGAAAAGATGCACCATCAAGATTTTCAATACCTACAACCGAGTCGATTGCATTGCAGATATCTTTTTTATAGGTTTCACTTTTATAAAGATTCATACCTGCACCTTAGTCTTTCAGCCAGTCGGCACGTTTTGCAAGAAGAAGAGCCTTGAAAATATCAATATCCTCAACTGTTGTGAGCTTGATGTTCTTTTCTGAACCTGAAGAGAAATAAACCTGTTCACCCATTTCAATCATAAGTGTGCATGACGCAACTGAGTTTGTGATTCCGCACTCAAGTGCTCTGCGGTGAAGGTCACAGATTTTGCCGATGCTGAATCCCTGAGGAGTCTGAGTTCTTCTGAGATTTGCTCTGGGATAACTGCCGGTTGAAATATCACCGTCTTCAGTCTGAAGCATTGCCTCTGCGCAGGGAATTGCTGCAATTGCACTGCCTTTCTGCTTTGCTGTCACAATACAGTCTGAAATAATTTCTGCAGAAACCATAGGTCTGATTGCATCGTGAATAAGCACGATATCATCCTGACTGAAGTGTTTTTCAAGTTCATAAACACCGTTTCTGATTGAGCCCTGACCGTTTTCACCGCCGGGAATGATATATTTGAGTTTTGTAATATTGAACTGATTTGCATATGCTGTGAGAACATTTTCCCAGCCTGAAATGCATACAACTGCTATTGCATCAATTTCTACGTGTTTCTGAAAAGCCTCAAGAGTATAAACAATAACGGGTTTTTCGTTTACTGTGATAAACTGCTTGGGGATATCCTGATGCATTCTTGCACCGACACCGCCTGCAATAATAAGTGCTACGTTCATAATTTTACCTCACATTTATATTTATTTTGACAATTCATTTTCAAGAAGCATACGAAGAGTTTTTTCAAAATCCTTATCCTGCTCTTTTGTGCGTTTGGAGGGGCCTTTTGTTCTGCCGCCTGCCATACGGATTTTTTTTGAAACAAATCTTGTATATAAAAGTTTTTCAATATTCTGAGATGTAAAAATCAAACCGTTCTGATTAATGGGCACAGCTTGTTTTGCAAGACACATTGCCGCAAGGCCGTAATCCTGAGTAACAGCAATATCACCTTTTTCCACCATATTGACAAGGCGGAAGTCAACGCTGTCTGCGCCTTTTTCTGCCGTTATTGTTTCGGCACCGTCACGAATGATATAGTGTGCGGTGTCACAGATAATAATACACCTTTTTTCAAATTCCTGAGCCAATGCAACTGTGATATCCACAACAGGGCAGGCATCAGCATCAATAAGGATTTTCATTTTTTCATCTCTTTAATACATATTTGGTTTTATTGTATCACAGATTTATAAAAAGGTCAATTGACAGCAATATTTTTTTAGTGTAAAATAAAACATACAATAATTTATGTGGCTTTACGCCACTAAATTATTGTTTCAATTCGTAATTCGTAATGCGTAATTCGTAATTTCGGAACACCTTCGGTGTTGGATTTATAAAATTGTTAAGCTGAACCTGTAGGGACCGATCCCCTGATCGGTCCGTAAAGTCTGATGTCAGCTCGGGACGGAACGATGTGGGCATCGTTCCCTACACTATATTAATTAAACTGTGCATTAAATTATTGTTTACGAAAGGGTTGATATTATGGGTACAATTATGGCAATCGGTGGCGGAAGATATGACAATGGTGAAATTCTGCCGGTACTTAAGCATCTTATTTCACTTGCGGGGAAACCTGAACCCAACGTTCTTTATGTTCCCACAGCAGGTTTTGACTACATAATGGGTGACGAAGTTATTTTTGATTCTTTCCGTCAGTACGGCTGTAAGGTAGGCACACTTTTCCTCACAGACCCCACACTCTCACAGATTGATATTGAAAGAAAAATTATGTCTGCAGATATTGTATATGTAGGCGGAGGAAATCTTAATTTCCTTATGAACACATGGAAAGCAACGGGTGCAGACAAAATTTTCAAAAAGGCTTATGAAAAAGGAATAATTCTTTCAGGTTACAGCTCAGGTGCAATGTGCTGGTGCACAGAAGGTTGGGATGACTGCGGTCCCGAACACAGTTTTATGTTTGTTGATTGTATTGACATTCTTCCCTACTGCTGTGCTCCTCATTATGACAGCGATTACTGGCACGTTTTCAAAGATGCAATCAAGTCAAGAACCATTAAAGGTCTTGCAATCGACAACGGTGCAGCAATCGTTTTCAAAGATGATGAAATCTACACTCTCTGCGGTGATGACGGCGGCAAGGTTTATTATCTTGATAACGACGGCAACGAAACAGAAGTTCAGTAACAAAAAAACATTCAGAACTCGGTCACACAAGTGGCTGAGTTTTTTTATACCAACAAGAAAAAGCCGCTCCCACACGGGGAGCGGCAGAAATTATTGAATTACTTCTTAGTCAAGAGTGTCGAGCTGAGCTGCTACACGAAGAACCTTACGAGCGTCAAGAGCATTGATCTTGCCGTTCTTATCTACGTCAGCTGCGATAGCTGCATCACCTTCAAGAGTCTGAAGCTGAGCACCTGTACGAAGGATTGTACGAGCGTCAATAGCGTTAACCTTACCGTCGTTGTTAACGTCACCAAGCTTGTAACCGCCAACGGGAGGCTCTGTTACAGGAGGTTCAGTTACAGGAGGCTCTGTTACAGGGGGTTCTGTTACGGGAGGCTCTGTTACGGGAGGTTCTGTTGTACCTGTTGCTTCGATAACAGAAACCTTTACGTAGTGACCGTTATCCTTACAATATGTACCCTTGTAACCGTCATGAGTTGCAGTAGCTTCCTTTGTGAATGTTGCTGTTTCGCCGCATTCATGTTCAAAGATACCGAAGAGGAGACCATCGATAATACCGAGGAGACCGGGGATAACTGCTTCGTTCATGGGATTGCCGTCTTTATCATTCTTTGCAAGAATGTTTGCCATTGATGAGAATTCAGCATCATAGAGACCGGGAACAAGAAGTTCCATTACAAATGTGTAAACGTCAAATGTGAATGTTTCATCTTCTGCGCCTGTAATCATTGCAAGAGGAAGAAGTTCGTTGAGAACAACATTGAGTTTGTACCAAGCTGTGCCGTCCTGAACGCCTCTTTCTGTTGTGAGGTGGTCAGCAACTGCAGGGATACCGTCGATGTAGTTGAGTGCCCAGTCAACGATATCTTCGAAGAAATCTTCCCAAGTCCAGCCCTTAGCCTTAAGAGCTGCAATATCAGCCTGTGACATACCGAAGTTTGTTGCATCGCTGAGCCAGTAGATAGCAACGTCCATACCCATTTCACCGAGTACTTCGTGCCACTGATCCTTAGAAATTTCTCTTATCTTATCGCCATTGAATACAAGTGCCTTGTAATCTGTGTTGAAATCGATGCTTTCATCCTGTACCATAAACTTGTCGATACATGTGTAAGCTGTGAAAGCACAAAGCTTTTCGAGTGTGTTTACATCAGCGGGAAGATCCATCTGAAGAAGAGTAGGATAGAAAAGACCAACTACTGCAACAACCATATCTTCAAGGCTCTTGCCTGCGATCTTGTCTGCTGCGAAACCGCTGAAATCGAATGAGTAAGCAACATCGTCTACTGTGAATTCAAGCTTACCGCCGTTGTTTGAAGCGAGAGTCTTGAGAAGGTAGCCGAAGAATGCTGTGAGGTTGTGAGTGATGTTTGTATTGTCGCCTGTCTTGAGACCGAGTTCATTGTAAACTGAGGGCTTAACAAGAACTTCTACAACTTTACATACAAAGTTGTTTGCATTTTCAAAGAGACCTTCTTCTGCCATTGTAGCGAAGTTGAATGTGTCTGCCTTGAATTCGTAATCCATATTGATGATGTTCTTGAGAACTTCAAGCTGAGGATCCATAGCGATGAGGTCATTGATAGCATTCTTGAGGTCGTTATTGAGAGGTTCAATAGCGAAAGATGCGATAACCTGATCTGCATACTTACCGATGATTTCGTGGATAGTCATCTTTGTAAGATCGTTAGCTTCTTTCTTAGTTGCATCCTTGCCTGAGATAAGCTTGAGGAGTGCTGCTGCGAGGATTTCGTCTGCTGAGAAATCAACATAAACTGAATCTGCGAATGCGGGTGCATCTTCTGCTGTGCCGATAAGGTTATCGTAAAGGAGTTCCTTGATAGTAACATCAAGATTACCCATAAGGTTCTTTACTTCTGCGTCAAGGTCAAGACCTGCAATGCTCTTGAGAGTGTTGTTTGCCTTGCCGAGAGTGAATGTACCTTCAACAACCTTCTTGAAGATACCAACGTTGTCTTCTGCTGAAAGGAAATCAAAGAGAGCATAGATAATATCGATAGAATCTGTGTTCTTAGTTGAGATAGCTACAGCCTTTTTGTTACCCTTTTTAGGTGTGTATTCAAGCATTGAAACGTCAATCTTAGCTGCATCACCGAAGTTACCGAGAGCTGCTGCAACACCTGTGGGCTTCTGAAGAAGGGGACCTGCTTCAACAAGGAGGTTGAGGATAGAGTCAACAGAGTTGAGGTCTACATTAAGACCTGTAACACTCTTGATTGTCTTCTGATAGTCCTTGATTGATGAGTTAAGGTCTGCTTCTGCGAGAGTCTTGTCAAGGTACACGATGAGTGCATCTGCAAGTTCTTCTGCGCTTGCGTCCATAACGTCTGTGCCTTCTGCTTCTGCCTGCTTCTTGAGGTCTTCAATAAGCTGGAAACAGAGATTGAGAACTGTGGGAACGATTTCTTCTTTTCTGTCACCAAGATCTGTAAGAAGATCGTCTACAACAACTGCAAGGTTTTCATTTGAAAGATAAGCTTCAAGAGATGAAGTGTTTCTTTCTTTAGCGAATGCTGTCATGGGAATGCAAGTAACAACCATGAGCAGAGCCATGAAAACGCTTAATATTTTGGTAGTTTTTTTCATAACTGACCATGTCCTTTCCTTGTGGTATATACCACATATTTTAAGCATTAATATACTTATATGCCTATCATTAGAATAATATAATAAATAACAAATGTCAAGTTTGAATAAAGAGGAAAAAATTTCTGTAACAATTTTTGGCGGTTCGCACAAAAAGGTGAAATTTTTTTTGTTGTATATAACAAATTATCAATTTCTGAAAAAGAAAAATCCCTGTGTATCACACAGGGAATCACTTTTTATATTTTGTTTGTGATATTAAAGACCGAGACCTGCGCCGAATGATGAGATAAGGTCGATAATCATTTTGAAAAAGCTGAAAACTGCCTCTAACATAGCTGCCTCCTAAGATACTTTAATTTATTGTTTGTGTAAATTCATAGTATCACACATCACAGCTATGTTTGTTACTTGTTTTTTAACAATATATTAATATTTTATTACTACATAAGAATATACATCAGCGCAAGATTGAGGAAATAATCATTTTTTTCGCTCATCACAAGGAATAACAAAGATATGATGAGCACGGAATCGCTGTCCTGAAGAAGAGTTTCAAGAATTCCTTTCTTTTTTTCAGATTCCGCAGAAGAATGATTTTTACGTGCATCATCTGCAACAATGGTTGCCCGTTTTTTCATTTCACGGACACGGAAAGCCGCATCTTCCTGCATTTTAAGCATATCCTGATATGTATAGTCTTTCATATTCACCCCTGAAACAAGCTGCCGAGCACACCGCTGTCACGCAGAAGAGGCAGAAACTGAAGAATTCGCAGAATTCTGATGGCTTCATCAGCCCTCTGACGTCGTTGTTCACTGAGCAAAGGCTTGAGTGACCTGATAAGCTCTATTCTCTCATCTTCTGCAGATGAAAAATTTCCCATTTTTCCGAGAAGCCCTACCAAATCGGGAAGATTTGTGTTATCATTATTATGCGGTGATTCTTTTGCTGAACTCTGCCCCGATGTGAGTGTTGAGGCAATGTCTTTCAGTTTGTCTATATCATCAGGTGTAAGCGATGATATTATTTCACTTATGTCCATTCACGTCACCGCCGATTTTATTCATTATTTCACGGAATTTTTCGTTGCTGAAAATCTTCTGCAACAATGATTTGTCATTCATCAGTTTGCTGAGAGCAGCTTTCTGCTCAGGTGACAGACTGTTTGCCATATCCTCGGCAAGTTTTTTGTTTTCCTGCTCATTGTTGTTTTTTATTTTGTTGATTATCGCGTCAATGTTTTCAGGCATAGAAAAACCTCCGTATATGTATTCAGGATATTTATATTCATAAAGAAAGGTGATTATGATGCGTTTAGTTGTATTTTCTGACTCCCACGGAGACAGAATTTCTCTTGAAATGGCAATAAAAAATGAATCTGATGCAGATGCATTTATTTTTCTCGGTGACGGCATACGTGATTGGGAAGAATGTGAAGATTTACTGAAAAATAAAATTTCGGTTGCTGTAAGAGGCAATTGTGACGGCTCATTCCTGCCCTATGAAAAAAGAATTATTGACAGATTCGGCGGAGTTATTACATACTGCACACACGGTGATGCGGAAAAGGTAAAATTCTCCCTTGAACCGCTGAAACTCAACGCTTCACTCTCCGGTGCAACACTTGTGCTCTACGGTCATACACATACCCCTTATAAGGAATATGACAACGGACTGTATATTTTCAATCCCGGCTCCGTGCGTCAGAATTCTTACGGAATTGTTGATATAACAGACAATGGTATAATGTGTTTCCATAAAAAGATTGCTCCGTGATATTGACTTTATTAAGTGAAAAATGTTATATTAAATGTATTAATATTAATTAATAGGAAGTGATAAAATGAATGATCCGATACTCTATCTGATAGCAGCGGCTGTTATCCTTTTTGTTCTCGGACAATCAATTTTTTTCCTTGTCAAAGCTTGGAAACACGGTAAAGAATTAGGCATTGATGCGAAAAAGCTCAAGAACTCCGTAACATCAAGTGCTTTGTTCACAATTCCCTCTGCACTTTCAGTTCTTGCAACTGTTATTGCTCTTGCTCCTGCACTCGGTCTTGTTATCCCTTGGGTAAGACTCTCAGTTCTCGGCAACATCACTTATGAAACAGTTGCAGCAACAGAAGCAATCAAAGCATTCGGAATCACAACAGGTATCAGCGAAGCTATTACTGATCCCGAAGTTTATGCAGGTATTGCCTGGGTTATGACAATCGGTATCTGCTTCTCACTTGTTCTTCTTCCCTTTGTTGCAAAGCCTCTTCACAAGAAGTTCCTCAAGACAATGAACAAGAAGACTGACGAAGAAGTTGCTCCCGAAACAGAAGAAAAAACAACAGAAACAGACACAAAAAAGAAAAAGCGCGGTTTTGCAGGTTTTATTGACCACATCACTCCCGCTCTCTTCATCGGTCTTATCGGTGCGTTCATTTCAAACTCTATTCTCGGTAAAGGTAAAGCTGAAGAATGGGGTGACGGTGCAGGTGTTGTTTCAGTAATCACTCTTGCAACAGCGATTCTTTCATCCGTTATTCTTGAAATTGTTTCAAAGAAACTTAAGCTTACATGGCTTGAACCTTTTATTATGCCCATAGGTATGATACTCGGTATGGCAGCAGCAGTTCTTGCTTTCAACTTCCTGCCTCCCGAAATTGCTACAATTGAATGGAGGGGTTAATGATGGCTAAAAATACTGCAAAATCAGCAAAATCATATTATGACAAAGTTCATAACTGGGGCAGAATCTCAACAATCACAGCTCTCTGTGCCCTTCTTATGTTCCCCATGGCAATCTGCCTTTATCTCGATGCATTCCCTCCCATAAAAATCGTTTTTGAAGGTCTTCTTCAGGTTATTCCCCTTTACTGGACAGTTGCTGTTGTTGAAGTTATCTTCTACACACCCATGCTCGGTGCAGGCGGCACATATCTTTCATTCGTAACTGGTAACATTGTCAACCTCAAGCTTCCCTGTGCTATCAGTGCAATGGAAAGCGCAAAGGTAAAGGCAAACAGCGAAGAAGGAGAAGTTATCTCAACAATCGCAATTGCAACATCTTCAATTGTTACAACAATTGTCCTTGCAATCGGTGTTATCGCTTTCGCTCCCTTCCTTGAAACATTCACAGAAAGTCCTCTTCTCAAGCCCGCATTCAAGCAGGTTATCCCTGCACTCTTCGGTGCTCTCGGTGCAGGATATTTTGTTAAGAACTGGAAGATCTCTTTTGCCCCCATTCTTATTATGCTTGTTATTCTTGTGTTTGTGCCCGGAATCGGTGCTTCAACACTTATCTTCCCCGGTATCGTTGCATCAGTACTCTGTGCATTCCTTATGTACAAAGTAGGTTTTCTTGACAAAAAAGAAAAATAAGAAATTTTAACCTTTTTTATTGATTTATTCTGACATTGATGTTATAATGTATTCAGAAATAAATATCGGGTATCCCCCGGATTTCTAAAATTATTGCAAAGGAGTAATTTGAAATGTTCAACAATACTGAGCTTGACATCACAAAGTACCTTGGTTGGTTCGAAAAAATCATCGACCTCATCTTAAAGCTTTTCAGCGGCTTGTCTTCAGCTGAATAAGCAATAAGCTGTTGCTGAATAATCACACGCATTTATGAGACCGTCTTTTCCGACGGTCTCTTTTGCATTTGTGAATATAAATACAAATATTGACATAATTATGACATAAATATTAACTATGCAATAATAATAAAAAAAAGGCTTGAATATTTCGATTGTATGTGTTAACATAACAGCGTATCAGAATAAGAGGAGGTCGTAATATGGAGCAATTCACTAAAATCATCAACTTCATTATGAAAATTATCGACCTGATAAAGAACTTTTTCAACAAGTCTGATGATGCACAGCCTGACCCGGCAAACCCCGAGCAGGCTTAAAATAATTGCTTTTCTCAAGGACAGATGCATCGTATGAACTCAAGGTGCAGACATCTGCAGTAAAAGGATTCTGCAGAATTTATTAAACAAGGATTAAAAAAAAACAGCCTTTACGGCTGTTTTTTTGTTTTTAATATTAAAGTGCTGAACCGAGTTTTTCAACAAGACTGCTGTTTCGTGTCATAGAGATATTGTTCTGAACAAGAATATCGTCTGCGCCTTTTTCTTTTGCAAAATCAATAATATCACCATCAAAATGTCTGTAGTCTATAACATATACGGTTTTGTAGCTTGCCGCAAGGAACGGTGCAAAAGCATTGCCGAATGATTCCTTTACAAACACACAGGTTTCGCCGTTTGCAAGAGATTTGTTCTCAATGACAGATATAGGATTGTCTCCGCCTATAAAACAGAGATATTTGTATGAACTGCTGTAATTTGTAACATCGCAAACAAGAGGCCATTGAGTGTACTCTGTTGCGCCTGCCTGAAGCATTTCAAATGAAACTTCATCTTTGGGGACATAAGCATAAACTGTATCGGGAGCTTGTTCAAGAGCAGTATTCTTTCCCGTATCAGAATAAAATGACCCCATAAATCCACCGAATTCGTATTCGTTGAAATCATTAAGTGACTTGTATGATGAGCCTTTCACCGCCATATACTGAGCGTAGGCATAATATGCGCCAAGTGATGTCCAGTGATGGTCTGTTCTGTAATAAAGATACTCATTGCGATGTTCTTTGAGCAGATCGAAAACGTGAACCTTTGTGACATTTTTGTTCATAAGGCTGTTCATATGGCTGATTGCGTTTTTCTGATCTGATGAATTGAGTTTGGCTCTTGCAGTGTCGTCAAGAGTTATATCAATGCTTGTGGGGATTATCATATTGTAAAAATTGATTCCCGCAGAAGCTGCCTCATCTGCACCTTTATTTATAACTTCAGCATATCTGTCGGCTGTATCTCGCACAAAATTATAATATTCGTATGCGGTGTTGCCGTAAATATAAATTGAGCTGAAATTCTGTTCAATGATATTTCCGTCTGCATCGCCCTGTGAAGGATTTGTGTATTTGTCACCTGAGGGCAAAGTAGGCTTGTCCCCTTGTGCATTTGTTGTTTTGTCGGGAACAGCAGGCACAATATCAACAAAAGTCTGTTTTTCCTCATTCACTTGGGGGATAATATCCGCGCTGTTTTCAGAGAAATTGTGAATTGACTGACCGACGCCCGTCCATTTTCTGATGTTTGCTGACGCTTTTACAAAAGTATCTCTGAACGGGAATGTGTCTGAAAACCAAAGATTTATGCCGTCAAAATAATCTCCGCTCGCAAGAGATTCAAATGAGAATTCGGGAAAATGTGCAAGTTCACGTTTTTCACTTTCTGAAAAAGACGGTCTGTGGAGGAAGTCAAAAGAGAAAGCAAAAAGCACAGCGAGAGTCAGCATAAACATAAGAGATGCCGCCGTATAAGCAATACGACGTGTTCTGATAACCTTTTTTCTGTCAGGTTTCTTTGCAGTTTTCATTTTGCCCCTCCTTCCTTTTTTATCAGAATCTGAAATACAAAAACGGATTGTATGAATCACCAACAAGGCAGATTGCCGAAATAATAACAAGCACTGCAGGTATAACAGCTCTGTAAACAGAGTAAATAACATTTATTGTCTGACTTTTCTTTGAATATCTGTCTGTAATTGCTCTTACGACACGGACAACCGGTGTGCAGGCAAAAATTGCAATAATTGCAAAAACGAAATTATCTTTCACATACATCAGTATTTCCTGAGATGCGAAGCTGTTACCGTTAAGACAGAACATTCCTTTGAGCACGGTAAACATAATTTCTGTGTTTTCGAAACGGAAAAGCACCCATCCGAAGTATATGGCAACGAGCAGGTATATATGCCCGAAAAATGATGGCAGTTTCTCCAGAATTCTGCCAAGGAACAATTTCTCCGCAACTATAAGAACGAAGAAATACAAGCCCCAGAGCACAAAATTCCACGATGCACCGTGCCAGAGTCCCGTCAGAGCCCATACTGCAAACAGATTGACAATTGTTCTGAATTTGCCTTTTCTGTTGCCGCCAAGGGGAATATACACATAATCCCTGAAGAATGAACCGAGTGAGATATGCCATCTTCTCCAGAATTCTGATACGGATTTTGAGATATAGGGATAATCAAAGTTTTCTTTATAATGGAAACCTGTCATAAGTCCCATACCGATTGCCATATCAGAATATGCAGAAAAATCAAGGTATATCTGAAGCATATAAAACAGCATTCCTGCCCATAATGTCAGAGATGAGGCTGAAGAAAGCGTTTCTATGTTTTCGGCAAAAAGTGAGGCATCTGCCAATACGGAATCACCAAGCACAAGAGTATCTGCAAAACTTCCGCACTGATTTGACAGAAGAACTTTTTTTGCAAGACCTGATGAGAATCTCATTACACCCTTATTGAAATCTGCCATTTCATGACGTCTTGAAGCAATTTCCTGAGCAACATCGGAGTAACGCACAATCGGTCCCGCAACGCACTGATGAAACAGGCTCGCATACAGAAGAAGATTGAAATAATTCTTCTGTACAACGGCTTCACCACGATACACATCAACCACATAGGTCATAAGCTGGAATGTATAAAATGAAATACCGATGGGAAGTGCAATTTTAAGGTCAGGCACGCTCAGTCCCGTAAGCGATGAAAAATTACCAAGAACAAAACTGCTGTATTTGAAAATACCTATCAGCAGAAGTGAAATGACGCAAGCTGATACAAGGTGTGCTTTTGCTTTTTTTTGCGAAGTCTGTCTGTGCTTTTCTATGCCGAGAGAAGCTCTCCAGCATACAAACGTCATAAACAGCAACAGCAAAACATACACCGGCTCTCCCCATGCATAAAACACGAGAGAAAACAGAAGAAGAATTATATTCTTTGACTTGTTTGCAGGTGCAACATAATAAGCTATAAGATTAAGAGGTAAAAATATACATATAAAAAACAGACTCGAAAAAACCAAAATCACACCACCTTTCTTAAGTTGCGATAATACTTTCTAATTATGCATTAAAAATAAACAAAAATCAACATTTATGAAAATCTTGTTATAATTTGTAATAATATCATAAAATCGTGTTGTTAAATATTTCAATATTGATTAAAACTTTCCGGTATATTATAATATCATAAAAGGAGGTTTCTATATGCGTATACTTATTGTTGAAGATGAAATATCACTTGCAGATGCAGTATCTGCCATTCTCAGAAAAGAACAATATTTTGTTGACGCTGTCTATGACGGCAGAGACGGACTTGATTACGCTTTAAGCGGGATATATGACCTCATTTTGCTTGATATAATGTTACCCGGAATGAACGGTCTTGATATTCTTCGTGAAATCAGAAGACACAACATCTCAACTCCCGTTATGCTTCTGACCGCAAGAACTGAAATCAATGATAAAATAAAAGGTCTTGACAGCGGTGCAGACGATTACCTGACAAAGCCTTTCAACAAAGGGGAACTCCTTGCCAGAGTCAGAGCTCTTTCAAGAAGAAAAGGTGAAATTCCCTCAAATGAGTTAAACTTCGGTGACCTGACTCTCAATCAGAGCACATACGAACTCATCTGCGGAAATCTTGATGTCAAACTCGGTGCAAAAGAGTTCAGAATTATGCAGATGCTTATGTATGCTCCCAAAAGCATTATAGCAAAAGATGAATTCATTGAAAAAATCTGGGGTTATGAAAGCGAAGCCGAATACAACAGCATTGAAGTTTATATCTCATTCCTGAGAAAGAAGCTCACAGCAATTAAATCAACCGTTCAGATAAAGGCTTCACGAGGAATAGGATATTATATAGAGGAATCAAAAGAATGAACATGATAAAAAAGACGCAATACAAGTTCATTGCAATCACTCTCGGTGCAATTTCTCTTGTCCTTGCGTTTATTCTCGGAATCCTGAATTTCAGTATTTATATAGGCATTCTCGTGGGTGCTGACAGCAATATTGAACAGATTCAGCAGCGCAGAGGTTTCATTTTCAATCAGCCTGCAATTTTCAGTGAAGAGCCTGATGAATTCAGAGCAGACAATTTCCCCGAAAAAGGCAAAGCCTCATACCTTTATGTAAGAGTGCATAACAATCAGCTTACTCCTCCGCTTATCACAACAAATATGACAGACACCTACACGGCTGATGAAATCTTTTCAATTGCATCAAAACTTATGGAAAGTGATATTGAAAGCGGTTTTTACGGAAATCTCAGGTATGCAATCACGAGAGACAACCTCTATACAACAGTTACTGCCATAGACCTGAAAAACGACCTTAATCTGATGAACAATGTTGTGCGGGTTTCGGTTGTCATTATTATTGCAAGCCTCATTTTTGTTTTCATCGTATCATACTTCCTTTCACGTTGGGCAATCAGACCCCTTAAAGAATCTTTTGAGAAGCAAAGACGTTTTATTTCTGATGCGAGCCACGAGCTGAAAACTCCCCTTGCAGTTATTTCTGCAAATGCAGATGTTCTTGAATCTGAAATCGGTGAAAATAAATGGCTCGACAATATCAAAAACCAGTCAAAGATTATGTCTGACCTTGTTTTTGACCTACTTGACCTTGCAAAAATGGACGAAACGAGCGACAAGCTGATTTTAAGCGAGTTTGACCTGAGCAGCGTAGTACTGAGCAAGACTCTTGAGTTTGAATGCACTGCTTTTGAATGCGGAAAAACTTTTGAACAGAACATAACGGAAAATATCAGATATAAAGGTAATGAAGAAGCAATAAAACACCTTGTGACAATACTTATTGACAATGCAATAAAGCATTCTGATGAAAACGGCATTGTACGTGTAACACTCACTACCGCAGGAAACAAAAAAATCCTTCAGGTTTACAACACCGGCAACAGCATCAAAAACAGCGAAAAAGATAAAATTTTCAACCGTTTTTACAGAAGCGATGAATCACGTTCAAAAGCTACGGGCGGTTACGGCCTCGGTTTATCAATTGCAAAAGCAATTACAGATGCACACAAAGGCACAATTACCGTTGACGGTGAAGAAAACAGATGGATAAGCTTCACAGTTATATTATAAAAAACAGGAGACCTTCCATACGGAAAGTCTCCTTTGATTTTTTCAATATTAAAGTCCGAAAAGATTGAGAAGTGAAGCAGCCTGAGTGAGACCGTTGAGTGAGATGGGAGTGAGAACCTGAGGAATAAATACAGAAACTTCCATTCTCATCTGCTTGAGTCCTTCTGCATCATAAACATCGATAAATTTGAGAGTGCCGTCAATTGTATAGATATAGATTGCACCGAATTCTGTTTTGTAAGCAGAGCAAAGGTAGTCAACTTCGTCTATCTTTGCATCAAATTCAAAAAATTCACCATCATTAATATAAGCTGAGAAGTCCATATTCTGGTCAAAATCAGTCATCATACTCTTCATACTGTCCATATCAGCACCGCTGATTGAAACACCCATTGATGAAAAGCTTTCAAGGAAAGGCTCAATACTGCTGATTGCTGCTTCATCAAAGAGAACATACTGATTTGATGCATTGTTTACGATGTAGGGGTTGCCGTCAATGTAGCACATACTGAGATTCATCTGTGATGAGTTCATTTCAAGGCGGTAATCTTCACCGTCACAAGTCATTTTTGTATCAACAGAATCACCGCTTGTCATCTTCATTGTACCTGCAAGATAAAACTTTTTGCCCTCAAGAGTATCAATGATATTCTGAATTGAAGAACCGGGTTCTGCAGTAGTAGTTTCGGGAGCAGTAGTGGTTTCGGGAGCAGTAGTAGTTTCGGGAGCAGCTGTACCTGCATTTACCTGTGATGTAGGTTCATTCTGAGAATCGGGATTGCTGATATTTTCACCGTCTGCTTTATTTCCGCATGATGAACACATAAAAATCATTACAAGCGCCATAAGGAGGCTTGCAATTCTGAAAGTCTTTTTAGACATAAAATCACCTCATTGATAATGTTAACACATATATATTAACTCAAAATTAACATTAAGATACATTTATTAAAATCCAAAAGCATTTCAACTGTCGCATAATCAGATAAAAAAGGCATAAATCGGCAGTTTCTCTTCAGGATTTTGCATTTTTCGTTGACAAATTATCCCATTTATGCTATATTATAAAAAAGGTATTAGTTGTCAAAAAAATGAAAAGAAAAGAGGTCAGAAAAACAATGAAATCTACCGGAATAGTAAGAACAGTTGACAGCGTTGGAAGATTTGTTATTCCAATGGAACTCAGAAGAACTTTAGGAATCATTGATTCGGAAGATGCTCTCGAAGTGTTCGTTGATGATGACAAAATCATTCTCAGAAAATATTCACCCTCATGCATTTTCTGCAAGAGTTGCGACAATGTGATTGAATTCGGCGGTCAGAAAATCTGCAAAGATTGTGCAGCAAAGCTCGGCACAATTGCAAATAGTGAAGAATAATAAACATAGGCTCTGCAGACAGTAATCTGCAGAGTTTTTTTATTTATCTTTTAACGACAAAAACAGGGTGCACAAATGCACCCTGCCATTAATTGAGTTAATTATTTGTATGTTACGTTGTTGATGATCATCTTGTTTGTAAGTGTTGCGTAACCTGTAACGGGAACGAAAACAGCCTTAGCGTCAACGTCGATGAAGTAGTTCATGATCTGTGTAAGTGATTCAACCTGGCCTGTAGCAGTGTCGAATACAAGAGTTGCTGTACAATCTTTACCTGTAAGTTCGAACTTGTTCATTGTAACAACGGCTGAGAATTCAGCAACGATGTTGTCAATTTCCTTCTGGTCAAGAGGATTGAACATTGAACCGATTGCACTGTCACATGATGTTGCACCTTCAGCTGCGGGAAGAGGACTAACTTCATCGTGAAGAACGATTTCGATTGTTGTCTTGCCGCCTGATTCAGTCATAGTAGCTGACTTGATCTTGCTTACGTCTGTAAGGAGACAACCCTTTGTATTTCTTACGATGGGAATCTGTTCCATATCAGTTCTGTTCTGGAGTTCAGCTTCATCTTCACTTGTCATAAGACCCTGAGCAATGGGAAGAACAAGGTTACCGACTGTACCGAGATCGTAGTCGTCAGCAAGAGTCTGGAATTCCTTCTTGTCGTATGTAGCAACGCCTGACTTGAGCTGATCCATAACTTCTGTGTACTTAGCAAGAATTGTTTCGAATTCTGCTGTGTCACCGCCTGCTGCGCCGCCGTCGCCTGCAGCGCCGCCGTCACCTGTTGAACCGCCGGGAGTTGATGTTGAACCGCCGCCTGCGTTACCTGTTGAACCGCCGTTACCTGCAGCACCGCCCTGAACAGCTACTTCGCCACCTGTGATAGCTGAAATCTTTGATGCTGTTACTACGCAGCAAAGTGAACATACGCAAATTGCAATAATTGTAACAACTGAAACGAGTTTGGAAAGTACGGGTGAATCGTACTCATGACTTTTTTTCATGTTTGGAGTTTCCCCTTTCATGGATTCTTAAATTAACCCAACATTTATTCTTTTTGGCGCAATGAGTCCACGCCGTTATACTAAATTTAC
The DNA here is from genome assembly GCA_045639185.1 of Acutalibacteraceae bacterium. Classification (GTDB taxonomy): domain Bacteria; phylum Bacillota; class Clostridia; order Oscillospirales; family Acutalibacteraceae; genus UBA1081. Next base: position 13,399 of record JAZUCO010000047.1, on the reverse strand, counting down.
AACAAACAGACAAAAAAGTCAAGAAGAAAATTCGATTTTCAAGAACTTTTTGAAAAAATTATAGGTAAATCCAAATTTTTCGGACAGAATTATGCCCGATGTAGCTAATTTCCCGATATTCCGTCAGCAATATCTCTGAAAACGGGTGCACAGTCGGTGGAAGAATATTCCCCGTTTTCCCTGAAAACTACAATAACATACTTTTTACCGTCATTTTCGTATATTCCCGCAAACCAGGTATGAACCTTTTTTCTGCCGTTATCTGTTTTACCGGTTTCTGCCGTTGCAGTCTTTCCGTAAACGGTGCCCGTCATTGCATTTGCCATTGCACCTGAGCCGTCCTCGACGGTGACTTTAAGCATTTTCATAATTTTTTCACACACGCTGTCTGTAAGAACCTTTGTTTTTGCTTTTTCCTCCTCATTCTGCAAAGTGCCGTTATTATCGGCATAACCTTTCACAAGAGTCGGCTCCGAATAATAACCTCCGTTTGCAAAAGCGGCATAAACACCGGCAATCTGAAGCGGAGTTGCGAGAAGCTCCCCCTGACCGAAAGAAAGATTTGCAAGTGCCGCTGAAGAATCAACGGAATACTCGTCAGGAAGATTCCCCGATGCGGAAACTATTCCGTCAGCAAGAATGGTTTCCTTGCCGAAGCCGAGCAGGGATGCTGTTTCAAGAATTTCCGTTCTGCCCGTTTCAAGACCGAGTGAAACATAATACATATTGCAGGATACAGCCATTGCTTCTGTCATATCAAGAACACCGTGTCCCGACCTTTTGTGACAATTGAATACAACATCAGACACTTCGCAGAAACCGTTGCAACAGAAAACTTCATCTTCCGAAATTCCGTTTTCAAGTGCCGCTGCAGCAACAACGGGTTTGAAAACAGACCCCACGGGATAAGCTCCCAGAACTCTGTTGAAAAACGGCTGATTTTCATCATTCAGAGCGTTACCGAGATTATTTCTGTCATAAACGGGATTGCTTGCCATTGCAAGAATCTCTGAGTTTTCGGCATCAATAACCACAACGGCACCTTTTTCGAGATCATTCCATTTCATCGCATTTTCGCAGACACGCTGTATATCATAATCAAGAGTCAGCACAACACCGCCCGATGAAGCATAATTATTATCTGCCGTTTCAAAGCCGTTACCGCCGAGGATTCTTCCGTTTGCGTCAGACTTATATCTGATACCGACGTTGCCGCTGTTTTCTCTGAGAATTTTTTCAAATGCCTTTTCAGCACCGCATACACCGTTGCCCTCTGAATCAAGATAACCGATAAGATGTGCTGCAACGTCAGTATCTGAATATCTGTCATACACAACAGTTGTTTTTATATCGGCACAGTCACCTGAATAATAGTCGCAGGCAAACAGAAACGGTCTGCCCGTCTGCGCTTTTGCGCTGACAACAGAATAATCATCTTCTGTCAGCTCGGTTTTCAGCACGCTCATTGCATCCTCGGTGGGATTTACCGCAAGCATAGTGTGAAAAGCTCTGTTAACAAGAGGTTTCATATTCCTGTCATAAATCATCCCCCTTGTTTCACCGATTGTAAGGTATCGTGTATCGCTCTGATAATCAGCCTCCTCCGTATTAAAATTGCCGATTGACGCAATACGCAGTACAACAGCCGCAGAGAAAAATATATACATAAAAAACACAACAATAATACGCTTTGCCAAAATTCATCACCGTGTATTAGTTTTAGCATTATCAGCAAAAAAATGCCTCTGATGAGTGTGTTATTGAACATATTTTTCATTGACAAACAGCCATCTTACTGTTATAATGTATTCTGTACGTGTGTATAATATTATATAAATATATAGGAGAATTCTATGTTACAGTATGAAGAACTCAGATTAAAACTCAGAAAGGCTGAAGAACCGATTCAGGAACTTGCAGAAGCGCTCGGTCTCAAGGCTATGACAAAAGAAATCGAAGAGCTTGAACTCAAAGCAGCCCAGGAAGAATTCTGGAACGATATTGAAAACAGTCAGAAGGTGCTTCAGAGAACTGCTATGCTCAAAGGCAAAGTTGAAAAATACACAAAGCTCTGTGAAGATTACGAAGACACAATGACTCTTATTGAACTTGCAGACGATGAAGAAGACGAGTCAATGGTTGACGAATGCACAGAAGCAGTTGACAGAATCCTTGCTGAACTCGATTCTCAGACACTTTCAACTCTTCTCACAGGTGAATACGACAAGAAGAATGCAATTCTCACATTCCACGCAGGTTCAGGCGGTACAGAAGCTCAGGACTGGGCAATGATGCTCTTCAGAATGTATCACCGCTGGGGTGAACGCCACGGTTTCAAGACAACAACCGTTGACTATCTTGACGGTGATGAAGCAGGTATCAAGTCTGCAACAATCCTTGTTGAAGGCGAAAATGCTTACGGCTACCTCAAAGGCGAAATGGGTGTTCACAGACTTGTAAGAATTTCACCCTTTGACTCATCAGGAAGAAGACACACATCATTCGCATCACTTGAAGTTATGCCCGAAATTGATGACACAGTTGAAGTTGACATCAACCCTGCTGATATCAAGATGGACGTTTACCGTGCAAGCGGTGCCGGCGGTCAGAAAGTTAACAAAACATCATCTGCTGTCCGTCTTACACATATTCCCACAGGTATCGTTGTTGCCAGCCAGGTTGAACGAAGCCAGTATCAGAACCGTGATGTTGCAATGAGAATGCTTAAATCAAAGCTCATTGAAATCAAAGAAAGAGAAAATCTTGAAAAGATTGAAGACATCAAGGGTGAACAGAGAGAAATTGCATGGGGCAGCCAGATCCGTTCATACGTATTTATGCCCTACACTCTTGCAAAGGATACAAGAACAGGTTTTGAAAACGGCAACATCAACGCTGTTATGGACGGCGATATTGACGGTTTCATCAATGCTTACCTCAAGATGCAGGCAAACGAAAAACTTGCAAACGGCTAATTTATGAAAAAACTGATTTTAACCATTCTTGCGTTATCGCTTATGCTTTCTGTTTTCAGCTCCTGCTCGGCAATTTCTCCCGAAGCGGAAGAAGACAGCAAGAAACTGACTGTTGTCACAACGGTATTCCCCGTTTATGACTGGACAAGAAGTATCACGGGTGATTTATGCAATGTCATTTACCTTGACGAGAGAGGCACTGATATGCATTCATTTGAACCGACTGCAAACGTTATCCTCACTCTCTCCTCAGCCGATGTATTCATTCATATCGGCGGCGCATCTGACAAATGGGTCAGCAGTGCCCTGCAATCGGCAGACAATAACGAGGTAAAGACTCTTTCTCTTATAAATGTTGCAAGTGTACTCACAGAAGAGAATGTAAACTGTGAAGAATCACATCATCACGTGGAGCACCACCACGATGCGGAAGAGCTTGATGAACACATCTGGCTTTCACTTAAAAATGCACAGTTATCTGTAAACTCAATATGCGAAGTCCTTTGTCAGGCAGACCCCGACAACACATCTGCATACAAAGAAAATGCGGAAAGCTACAATGCAAAGCTCCTTGAACTTGACAACAGATACACAGACTGCGTGAACAGCGCAGAAAGAAAAATACTCCTTTTTGCAGACAGATTTCCTTTCAGATATCTTACGGAAGACTACGGCATTGAATACTTTGCCGCTTTCCCAGGTTGCTCTGCAGAATCAGAGGCAAGTTTTGAAACACTTACCTCACTTATTGAAAAAACAAAATCTTATTCTCTCCCCTGCATTCTCACAATTGAGAAATCAACAGCGGATATTGCAGAAACAATAAGCAACGAAACGGGTGCAAAAGTACTTACACTCAATTCCTGCCAGTCTGTGACAAATTCAGATATCAGAGCAGGGCTTACTTATCTTGACGCAATGGAGAATAATCTTCAGACAATTTCGGAGGCTCTTAATTAATGGCTCTTATTTCCTGCAGCAATGTTTCTCTTGCATACGAAGGCAATACAATAGTAAAAGACCTGGATTTTACAGTCAATCCGGGTGATTACTTATGTATCGTAGGCGAAAACGGTTCGGGTAAAAGCACTCTTATGAAGGCTTTGCTCGGACTCAAAACCGTTTCTGAAGGCAGAATCACTTTCGGAGAAGGTTTGCACAACAAAAACATAGGTTACCTTCCTCAGCAGACCGATGTGCAGAGGGATTTTCCCGCATCGGTAAGAGAAATCGTTCTTTCAGGCTGTCTTGCAAAGGGCAGTTTCAGACCTTTTTACACAAAAGCCGAAAAACGTGCTGCAGACGAAAATATGGAAAAACTTTCTGTCAAGAATATTGAAAAGAAATGTTACAGAGAATTATCAGGCGGTCAGCAACAGAGAGTACTTCTTGCCCGTGCGCTGTGTGCTGCGGACAAGCTCCTTATTCTTGACGAGCCTGCGGCAGGTCTTGACCCCGTTGTAACTGCAGAAATGTATGAAATCATTGAGTCTCTCAACAAAAACGACAATATGACCGTTATTATGGTATCTCACGACATTGAGCATGCCGTAAATAATGCATCACATATTCTTCATATCGGCAACACACCGCTTTTCTTCGGTACAAAAGCCGATTATCTTAATTCCGATGCTTATTTTCAGCTTCTGGGAAAAGGAGGCACAAAATGAGTATCTTTGAAACACTCGGTTACTATCTTGAGTTTGACTTTGTAAAATATGCGCTCATTACAGGTGTGCTTGTGTCCTTATGTGCGGCACTTCTCGGTGTAAGCCTTGTACTTAAGCGTTATTCAATGATCGGTGACGGACTTTCACACGTGGCATTCGGAGCAATAGCAATTGCGGCTGTGCTTGACATTGCACCGATGTATTTCACACTTCCCGTAACAATAATTGCGGCAGTAATTCTGCTGAGAATGGGTCAGAATTCAAAAATCAAAGGCGATGCGGCAATTGCAATGCTTTCGGTAGGGGCACTTGCCCTCGGTTACATACTGATGAATGTATTCACAACAAATGCAAACATCAGCGGTGATGTGTGCACAACACTTTTCGGATCAACATCAATTCTCACCCTTTCGGCATCAGATGTTTACACAAGCATCATTCTTGCCGCTGTTGTGATAATCGCTTACACTCTTTTTTACAACAGAATTTTCTCTGTTACTTTTGATGAGAATTTTGCATCGGCAACGGGCACACATTCGACAGTCTACAATCTTGCACTTGCAATTATCACTGCAGTTGTGATTGTTATTGCAATGAATCTTGTGGGTGCACTTCTTATTTCGGCTCTTATCATCTTCCCTGCCCTTTCGGCAATGAGAATTTTCAAAAGCTTCAGAAGTGTCACAATCTGTGCCGCTACAACAGCAATTATCTGCTCTCTTGCGGGAATTATTCTTTCAATTCTTTTTGACACTCCCGTAGGTGCAACAATCGTTGTTGCAGATATTATTGTTTTTGCGGTTTTCTCTGTTATCGGAAAATTAAAAAAGGCATAACAATGCATTTTTATCACTTCTCAGGAAATAATACAGAAAGATTATTTCAAGGAGAATTGATATGCAGAAAAACATAAATTCATACGGTTTTACATTCCCGTCACCGTTTTCATCTGAAGATAATTGCGTAAAAGACGATGAATCAAAAACAGAAAAGCAGGATTCAACCTGCGACGGTGCCGTAACCGTGAAGAAAAACGGCAGATTTATTCATTGTCTCACAATAATCGGTCAGATAGAGGGACATTATCTGTTACCCTCAGGATCCAAAGCCACAAAATACGAACACGTTATCCCTCAGCTTGTGGCAATTGAAGAAAGTGACGAAATTGACGGTCTGATTGTGATTCTCAACACCGTGGGCGGAGATATTGAGGCAGGACTTGCCCTTGCAGAGCTGATTGCAGGTATGAAAAAGCCCGTTGTTTCAATTGTGCTCGGCGGAGGTCATTCAATCGGTGTACCTCTTGCAGTTTCTGCAAAGAAATCATTCATTGTGCCCTCTGCAACAATGACAATTCACCCCGTAAGAATGAACGGTCTTGTGCTCGGTGTACCCCAGACTCTCAATTACTTTGAAAATATGCAGGAGCGAATCGTAAGATTTGTATGCGACAATTCAGGAATCAGCCCCGAAAGATTCAGAACACTTATGCACGCCACGGGCGGTGAACTTGTCACCGATGTGGGAACGGTGCTGGGCGGAGAAAATGCAGTAAAAGAAGGACTCATCGACTCCGTAGGCAACCTGAGTGACGCACTCGAATGCTTGTATGAACTGATAAAAGAACAAAAAGACGAACAATAATTTATCGAAATAGTTAGGAGTTAGGAGTGTCGGAAGTGCTTCTAACTTGTCCTGCAAATTCTGATTTATCATATAAAGGAGACACTTATGGCTGAACAGAAAAAGAAAACTCAGAACCAAAAACAGAATACAGCTAAAAAGTCTGATAACGGCTCGGCTCAGAAAAAGACCCGTACCACAAAAGCACAGCGTGAACAGCTCCGCATTGAGGAAGAAGCACGCCGTGCCGATTACATAAAGAAACGCAGACAGACTTCAGCACTCATCACATTCACAGTTTCTCTTCTTTTGGGAAGCGTTGTGCTGATTCCTGATAATACAGGCACACTCTGGCATTATATCAGAGGTTTTGTGTTCGGTCTTTTCGGCTGGACTTCTTTCCTTATACCCGTTCTCCTTATCTATATTGCAGTGCTTCTTACCACAGAAAAACTCAGTACCAAGAAGATCCTTAAAACAATTCAGGCTTCGGCTCTTGTCTTCCTTACAAGTGCACTGATTTTCGTTTTCAGACACGAGGGTGCATTCAGCTTCGGCACAGATGTGGGAAGCGAATTTATGATTCATTTTGAATATGAAAAAGTAGGTTGCGGTATTTTCAGCGCAATTGTCGGTGAACTGCTTATGCTTATCGGTTCATCAAAAGCTCCTGCAGTTGCAATTCTGCTTGTGCTTATTTTCCTTTTGTTTATGTTCTTCACAGGTTTCACACTTATCAGACTTTTCAGAGGAATTGAAAAACCTGCAAAGAAAATGGGTGACAAAATCGAAAAAGCACGTCAGGAACTGCGTGAAAATTCAGAGCAGGTATATACAGAAGACGACGAAGAAGAAACTGAAAAGAAATCAAAAAAGAGAGGGCATCTCTTTGTATATAACGAAGATGACCTGATTGACGAGAGCACTCCCATGATTGAAGAGCCTGCTCCCGTAACAGAAGAAATTCCTGCAAACGTACATAGCGAAGAAATCGAAATGTTCAGCGAAGAAAATCCCGAAGAGGAAGAAAAAGATATTTTTGCAATGGCTGCAGAAAAGCAGGCAAAGCAGGAAGAAAACAAGCTCTCTCAGAAAGAGCTTGATGCAGAGCAGAGCAAAGTTGCCGCAGAAGTGGAAAAAGAAAAGATTCCCGATGAAACAAACTACATTCTGCCGCCCCTTTCATGTCTGCGTATGCCCGTAAAAAATACAAAAACAGCATCTCAGGAAATGCTTAAAGCAACAGCGGACAAGCTTATTGAAGCGCTCAACAGCTTCAATGTTTCAGCAAAGGTTGTTGACGTTGTTCCCGGTCCCTCTGTTACAAGATATGAACTTGCTCCTGCACCCGGTGTAAAAATCAGCAAATTCACAGGCCTTGCAGATGACCTGACTCTTCATCTTGCAGCTCCCGCAGGTATCAGAATTGAAGCACCCATTCCGAATAAATCGGCAATCGGTGTTGAAGTACCCAACAGCAACAGAACAACTGTCACAATGCGTGAAATTGTTGACAGTGATGTATACAGAGGTGCAAAAAGCAAACTCAACGTTGCGCTCGGCAAAGACATTGCAGGCAATGTTGTATGTGTTGACCTTGCAAAAATGCCTCATCTTCTTGTTGCAGGTACAACAGGTTCAGGTAAATCCGTGTGCCTGAACTCAATGATTGTAAGTATTCTTTATAACGCAAAGCCCAGTGAGGTCAAGATTATCCTTATTGACCCCAAGGCTGTTGAATTTGCAAACTACAGCGGTATTCCCCACCTTCTTGTACCCGTAATTTCCGATGCGAGAAAAGCAGCAGGTGCACTCGGTTGGGCTGTTACCGAAATGATAAACAGATACAACACTTTCACAACAAACGGCGTAAGAGATATAGGCACGTACAACAAACTCTGTGAAAAAGATGAGTCACTTCAGAAAATGCCTCAGATTGTTATTATCATAGACGAATTGTCTGACCTTATGTCTGTAGCTCCTGCAGAAGTTGAAGGCTCCATCACAAGACTTGCACAGATGGCACGAGCAGCAGGTATGCACCTTGTTGTTGCAACACAGCGTCCGTCTGTTGACGTTATCACAGGTCTTATCAAGGCAAACATTCCCTCAAGAATTGCGCTTTCAGTTTCATCTCAGGTTGACTCAAGAACAATTCTTGACGCTTCAGGTGCCGAAAAACTTCTCGGTAACGGTGATATGCTCTTTAATCCCATCGGCAAAACAAAGCCTCAGCGTGTGCAAGGCTGTTACCTCTCAGATGAAGAAATCCAGAGCGTTGTTGAGTTTGTAAAAACTCAGGAAACAAGCTCCTACAGTGACGATATTCAGCAGGAAATCGAAAAGCAGGCTCTCGCAGCAGCTCCCAAGAAGGGCGGCAGCAAAGAAGAGGGCGGCGGTCAGGTTTCTGATGCAGACAACGAAATCATTCTCAAGGCAGCAGAGCTTGTTATTGACAATCCCGATAAGGCTTCAATCTCTTCTCTTCAGCGTCATCTCAGCCTCGGTTTCGCAAAAGCAGGCAGAATTATGGACGCACTTGAAGACAGAGGTGTTGTAGGCCCCCACGCAGGAAGCAAACCCAGAAAGGTTCTTATGACAAAATCACAGTGGTACGAAATGAATGCAATGGCAACATCTGCACAGCATTCAGACGACGGAGACGCAGACAATGAATGATTTTTTACCCGTCAGCCGTGACGAAATGTTAAAAAGAGGTTGGGACGCTCCCGACTTCGTTTACGTAAGCGGTGATGCATATGTGGATCACCCCAGTTTCGGTGCGTCAATCATCACAAGAGTCCTTGAAAACGCAGGTTACAAAATTGCGTTTCTCTCACAGCCTGACTGGAGAAGCGACAGAGATTTCACCCGTTTCGGCAGACCGAAATACGGATTCCTTGTTTCGTCAGGCAATATTGACTCAATGGTTGCGCACTACACAGTTGCAAAAAGGCTCAGAAGTTCAGATGCTTACACTCCCGGCGGAGTAATGGGCAAAAGACCTGACAGAGCTGTTGATGTATACTGCAAAAAAATCAGAAGCATTTACGGTGACATTCCCATTGTCATAGGCGGTCTTGAAGCATCGCTCAGAAGATTCGCACACTATGACTACTGGGATGATGCGATACGTCCGTCAATTCTTATTTCTTCCGATGCCGACCTTCTTATTTTCGGTATGGGTGAAAAACAGATTGTGGAGATTGCAGACAGACTCCGTGACGGTTATGATGTAAAAGATTTAAGAGATATTAAAGGTACATGTTATAAAGTTGATGTAAGAGAAACCCCTTACACAGGAACGGAATGCCCGTCCTATGAAAATGTATGTCAGAGCAAAAAGGAATACGCAATTTCATGCCGCATACAGCAGGACGAGCAGGACTTTTTCAAGGGCAGAGCAATAAAGCAGAAACACGGCAGAGTTATGCTTGTTCAGAATGAACCTATGATGCCTCTTTCAACAGAAGAGCTTGACAAAGTCTATGAACTCCCCTATATGAGAAGATGGCATCCGTCATATGACAGTCTCGGTGGTGTACCGGGACTTGAAGAAGTTGAATTTTCAATCACTCACGTCCGTGGTTGTTTCGGTGCCTGCAACTTCTGCTCTCTTGCTTTCCATCAGGGCAGGTATATCACCTCAAGAAGCAAAGAATCAATTGTAAAAGAGGCAAAGCTTCTCACAACTCTCCCCGGTTTCAAAGGATACATTCACGATATAGGCGGTCCCTCAGCAAACTTCCGTCACCCCTCCTGCAAAGGTCAGGAAGACAGAGGCTTGTGTAAAGGCAAAAAATGTCTTGCTCCCGTTCCCTGCAAAAATCTTGTTGCAGACCAGAGCGAATATCTTGACATTCTCAGAACTGTAAGAGAACTGCCGAAAATCAAAAAGGTGTTTGTGCGTTCAGGCATCAGATTTGACTATATGCTCTGCGATAAAAGTGAAGAATTCTTCAAAGAACTTGTAAAACACCACGTCAGCGGTCAGCTTAAAGTTGCCCCTGAGCATTGCAGTGCAATGGTGCTTGACAAAATGGGTAAACCCCACATTGAAACATATATAAAATTCGCAAAAAGATATTTTGAACTGAGCAAATCAATAGGCAAAGAGCAGTATCTTGTGCCCTACCTTATGTCATCACATCCGGGAAGCACTCTGAACGATGCTGTTGAACTTGCTCTTTTCATAAAACAGCAGAAGCTCCACCCCGAACAGGTGCAGGATTTCTATCCCACACCGGGAACGATTTCAACAGCGATGTTCTACACAGAACTTGATCCCTACACTCTCGAAAAAGTGTATGTCGCTAAGAAATCGGAAGACAAGGCAATGCAGAGAGCATTGATGAGATATTTTGATCCGAAAAATCAGCAGATTGTTGAAAAAGCTCTCATTCTTGCCCGTCGTCAGGACCTTATCGGCAACGACCCGAAGTGCCTTATCAGAGGTTCAACGAAAAACACATCCTTCTCAAACGGAAACAGAAATCAGAGACAGAATTCTAATCCCCGTCAGAATCAGAGGAACAACAATGGACGCAATAAAAAAAATAAAAGATCCTAAAATCAGACTTATTGCTGTTATTATTGCAGTTATCATTGCGGCAATAACAATATTTTCACAGTCAGATTTACTCTCGGACGAGCCGAAGAATTCGCCCGATGCAATTCCCGAAAATGAGCTTATTCTGACTTCATATTTCATCGATGTGGGTCAGGGCGACTGTTCACTTTTTGTTTCAGGTGATGAAACAATACTCATTGACAGCGGTGAATATGAATACGGAGATGCTGTTATCTCTTTCCTTGAAGAAAAAGGCATTTCTGAAATTGATTATCTTGTTGTGACTCACGCTCATACAGACCATATGGGTGCAATGAAGCAAATTATTGAAAATATTGATGTTGAAAATGTCATTCTATCTACTGCAAGTGATTCCGCAACCGGCAAAAGGCAGTACGGAGATTTCCTTGAAGCTGTTGATAACTCAGGTGCAGAAGTTATTGTGGCAGAGCCTGATTATACGTTTTCTTTCGGCAAGGCAGAGTGTAAAATTCTCGCTCCATTTGAAGTTTCTGATGAAGAAAACGACAATTCCGTTGTTATGCAGATAACAGCAGGCAAAACATCATTCCTTATGACGGGTGATATTGAAAAGGCTGTTGAAAAGCAGATTCTCGCAAATTATCCCGATCTCAAAACAACAATTCTCAAAGCTGCCCATCACGGAAGCAAAACTTCATCACACGATGATTTTATAAACACTATAAAGGCAAAAGTGGGCATCATCAGTGTAGGAACAAACAATTCTTACAACCATCCGTCAGCAGAAGTGGTTGAAGCACTCAGAAATTCAGGTATGGATTTATACAGAACAGACACAAACGGTACCGTTACAATTGAATGTGCCGAAGACAGATATAAGATATTTACGGAGAAATAAAAAATGTTTTTCACTCTCGACAGAATAGAAAACACAAACATTGCAGTTATGATAAGTGATGACAACAAAAAAACAGACGTTGTCACAGATCTCATTTCAGGTGAAATCAGAGAAGGTAATGTTTATACGGAAACAAACGGTATCTATATATATAATGAAAAGGAAACCGCGGCAAGAAAAAGCAAAAACAAAAACAAATTTGCTGCCCTTTTCAGAAAAGCAAAGAACATTAAGTAACGTGCAGGAGGTTTTATTATGAAATGCAGAACTTGCGGATATGAAATTCCGTCAGGAAAGAATTATTGTCCCGGTTGCGGACGTGTTCTTTCAAAAATTGAACAGGAGCAGAATCAGCCTCAGACTCAGTATACCCAGGCAGATACTGCCCCCACATACAGACGTCCCGTTGCAGCAGACAATTCAGGTCTGTCAGAAAACATAAAGGCAATATTCACAGGTGACACAGATACACCCGAATATCACGACCCTCATATTTACAAATCTGCAACAGCTCACGCTCTTGAATATGACAAGAAATATGTTCAGCGAAGCACAGCAAGACAGGATTCATATCAGGTAAACCCCATCAGAGAAGAAACTATTCCTTACAACGAAGATGAAGTTGATGATATGTCTGCAACAATGGAATTCCGTCCCGTAAACCGTAATTACGAAGTTGAAACAGATCAGGATGATTACGATTATGACGAAGACGATGCAGAAGACAATACTCCGAAAAAGAAATTCAGACCAGGTCTTCTGTTTATGTGCATAGGTCTTGCAGCAGGTCTTGCATTTATCATTTTCTGCACCTACGGTATCGGAAGCCATTTCGGCATCTGGGGAGGAACAGAAACAGTTTCTGAAGAAAACGACGACAACTATATTCCCGATGAAAAAGCGCCCGTTGTGAATGTGCCCCCTTCAACCGCAAACAACAACGAAACAGTTGATTACAAAATCGGAACATACACAATCAATACAGCAGAAAGCAATGCTCTTTTATACAAGCATTCTTCTCTTGACCAGATAATTGCAACAATCCCCAATCTCACAGTTATTGAGATTACAGAGATTGCAGAAGAAAGCGGCAAATGCAAATTCGGCGATTACACAGGCTGGCTTGATATGAAGCTTCTGCTTTACACTCCCAATGCAAAGCTTCCCGAAGAAACAACAACTCAGGAAGAAACAACAACAGCCGAAAGCACAACTGCACCTGCAGACGAAACAACTACTCAGGAAACAACAACTGCAGCCACATACACCACAGGCACATATACAGTTGACCTTAAAGGTGACGGAAATGTACTCAACGTAAGAGACTCAGCAGCAATCACAGCAAATGCTGTTGCACAAATCACAGACGGCACAGTTGTAACAGTAAGTCAGGTTGCAGGCGACTGGGGATACATCACCACATCCGACGGTACTTCAGGATGGGTTTATATGGTTTATCTGAGATAAACAATAATTTATTCGCAGAAATTAATTGATATAACGTAGGGGCGATGATTCATCGCCCGGCACGAATGTGCACTTTCCGAAGGAAAATAAAACGGCAGAGCCGTTATTGTTCGCTTTGCTCACAATCGGGCGTTGGATCAACGCCCCTACAAGCTCGATTTTAATTTCTTCAAACATTTCCGATAAATTATTGTTTATTGTGCATTTCACATAA